>JAKLES010000028.1 GCA_022711575.1 Deltaproteobacteria bacterium
CTTATGCTGGGGATGAGTGTCCTGGGAAGGCTGATCAGCGGCATTCTGGGTATGCGGTTTGATGGACGGTATCTGGCAGCCGTATTTTTTGGCTGCATGGGATTGGGCATTGTGTCGCTGATGAACGCGCGAGGAGTCTTTTTTGTCTATAGCTATTCTATTCTAACCGGCATTGGATTCGGCGGAATGATCGTGCTTCTGCCCAATGTCATGGGCGCATATTTCGGACGCATGCACTTTTCCCGTATCGTCGGCTGGACGACGCCCGTGGTGACACTCGCAAGCGCTGTCAGTCCGACGCTTGCCGGATTTCTTTATGATACGACGGGAAGTTATTTTATGCCATTCACCTTCGCGGCGGCGCTTCTTTTTGCTTGTATTGTTCTGGCTTTCCTGGCTCGTCCACCCCGCCTGCCTGTTGCTATCCGGTAAAGGGCAGATCCTCTGGTAAAAGAAGAGTTTCTGATTCTGGTCCAACCTCAGGTGATCGAATATTTCCAGGCTAAAGCCAATTACTATGAGCGCTGGCTGCGTCATATGCGCGGTGAACAGAAAAATATGTTTTATCCGCTGAGGAGAAGAAATAAGGGCTTTTACTTGCCAAAGTAGCTTTTGATGTTTTCCGCTGTGCGGGTGATGAGCAGGCGGCGGGCTTCGATGCTAGCCCAGGCAATGTGCGGGGTCACGTAAAGTTTTTCTTTATGGCGGACTTTTAAAAGCGGGCTGTTAGCAGCGACGGGTTCCGTACTCAGAACATCCAGACCCGCGCCGGCAAGCCGGTTTTCATTTAGGGCTTGCGCCAAGGCTTGTTCATCAACAATGCCGCCTCGTCCCAGGTTGAGCAGATAGGCGGTCGGTTTCATCATGCGAAGTCGGGCCTCGTTTAATAAATTCCGTGTTTGATCGTTCAGGGGGCAATGAATGGAAACCACATCGGCGGTGCGCAGTAACTCTTCCAACGGCAGATGCCGGTAGCCGGACGTCTCAAGATTCTTGCCGGATGTCGAGGTGTAGGCAACTTGAGCGCCAAAAGCTTGGGCCACCTGCGCCACACGTTTACCGATGGCGCCCATTCCAATAATCCCGAAAAACATATCTTTTAATTCCCGGAATTCCCGACCAAGGTGCGTGAAAACCAGACTTGCGGCGTACTGACCGGATTTCACATAGTCGTCATAATAGGCGCTGCTGTTTAATAAATAAAAAAGCATGGCAAAGGTGCATTGGGTGACCGATTCGGTGGAATAGCCGGCGACATTTTTAACCGTAATCCCTTTTTTAGCGGCATATTCCAGGTCGATATTGTTCATGCCTGTGGCGGCAACTGAGATCAATTTCAGTTCCGGGCAGGCGTCCATCACTTCGCGGTCGATCACAACTTTATTGGTGATGACCACGTTATGACCGCTGATATGATTAATGCGCTCGGCAGGTTTGGTTAGTCCGTAACCTACGTAATCTCCCAGTGTCGAAATTTCCGCGAGATTATCCACATTACCTACAGTCACAGCGTCCAGAAAAACTATTTTAATGGGTTGACTCATGGTGCTTCGGTTCCGTTATTTTTTCGAAATACATGTAGTATGGATAACAGGTAAATTCTGTAAAACCCATCCGATGTGTTGTTCAGGGGTGGATGATGTGTGAAACCCTGTCCCACGTATTACTGGTCTGAAAAACATGATATCATCTTGGTAAGTATATGAAGTTGCTGAATATGTGTCAAGCAAATTCACTGTAAATTCCGAGAGAAACTGATTGACATTAAAGGTGTTTTTTTTTATGATCGCTCATAAAAATTGATAAGAGAAGGTACATAAATCCATACGGAATGCTTAAAGATGGAGGCAATGATGAAGATATTAGTCGCATATGTAGGAGGATTAGACTCTGATCGCGCGGTTCTGGAAGTAGCCAAGAAACACGCCAAAGCATTTAATGCTACTCTTTATATTGCCAGTTCCATGGAACGAGTGTCGGAAAAAGAGCAGATGGATCTGCAAAAAGTCGAAAAACAACTTGCCTATGTCAAAGAAACTCTGGAAGCTGAAGGCATCGCCTGCGAAACGCACATTCTGGTGCGGGGACTGACACCCGGAGAAGATATTGTGGAATTTGCGGTCGATAGGAAAATGGATGAAATCATTATCGGTATTGAGAAGACTTCCAAGGTGGGCAAACTGTTTTTCGGATCCAATGCGCAGTACATTATTCTGCAATCGCCTTGTCCGGTGGTATCGGTCAAATAATTGAGAGATGATTCTTTAAACGGCTAGAGGAAGTTTTCTCGCTGCGTGGTATGGTTATAAAAAAAAGGCTTGCGCTCCTTCAGAAGAGCGCAAGCCTTTTTCTATGGGATCTTCATGCCCGCCGGGTGGGGCTATTTCTTTCTTTTGGCCAGTTCTTCAGCTCTTAATTCCTTGCGCAGAATTTTGCCGACGGTCGATTTCGGCAATTCCTTGCGGAATTCGACTTCCGACGGCAGTTTATAGGTGGCCAGTTTCTGCTTGCCGTATTCGATCATTTCTTCCGCCGTTGCCGTTTCGCCTTCTTTCAGCACAACAAACAGTTTGATGTTTTCACCACGTTTTGCATCAGGTATGCCAATAGAGCAGGCTTCCTGAACTTTGGGGTGTTCGTAGTACACCTCATCCACATCTCTGGGATAAACATTAAATCCACCGGTGATGATCATATCTTTCTTGCGATCCACGATATAGAAGTAGCCGTCCTGATCCATCGTGGCGATATCGCCCGTGTAGCACCAGCCGTTGCGCAGGAGGCTCGCGGTTTCTTCCGGTTTGTTCAGATAGCCCTTGGTCACCTGCGGACCGCGGATAATCAGTTCGCCTGGCTCGCCTATAGGCATATCTGTTTCGCCCTTGTCCAGATCGACAATCCGGCATTCGGTATCAGAGATCGGAAGACCGATGCTGCCGATTTTACGGACGCCTTCGAATGGATTGGTATGGGTCACGGGCGTGGTTTCTGTCATCCCGAAACCTTCCACGATTACCGCGCCTGTTGCTTTTTCAAAATCATGAATCACTTCTACCGGCAGAGGCGCGCTACCGGAAAAGAAACCTTTGAAACAGGTCATATCCGTTGTTTTTATTTCCGGGTTATTCAACATGCCGATATACATGGTTGGAACCAGCGCCCCAAAAGTCGGCTTGAATTTTTTGATGGCTTCCAACAGGGGCTCGGGCTGTGGCTTGGGAATGAGAATATCCCCCCACGCCATGAAGACCGATAAATTCATGGCGCAAGACATGCCGAACACATGGAAAATGGGAAGCGCGCCCAGACTGACTTCGGACGTTCCGGCAAAGCGGGGGAACCAGGCGGCGATTTGCTGCACCTGTTTGCTGATGTTGGCATGGGTCAGGATGACGCCTTTGGAGACGCCCGTGGTGCCTCCGGTGTACTGGTACATTGCTGTGTCATCAAAAGTCAACTTAGCCTTGGGTGGATTAGATTGTGCTTTCGCGATGCAATCTTTCCATTGATAAACGTCATTAGCCTGTTTCATAGGCTTTGACGGCAGAAGCCCCTTTTTCTTACCGACCAGCGGGAACAATAAATTCTTTGGAAACGGCAGATAGTCTCCTATCGATGTGATAACAATTTGTTTGACTTTTGTTTTGGGCCGCAAATCGATCATCCGGTTGGCCAGCAGGTCGATGGTGACCATGACCTTGGACCCGGAATCGTTGAGCTGATGTTCGAGCTCGCGATCGGAATAGGTTGGATTATTTAAAACAACAATGCCACCCAGTCGATGGATGGCATAATAAGCCACAACACAGGGAATCATGTTGGGCAGGATAATGGCGACGGCATCGCCTTTTTTAATGCCCACGCCGGCGAGCCAGCTCGCAAAGCGGTCCACCATGCCTTTAAACTCCTTGTAAGTCATGGTGTAGCCCTGGAAGTTCAGGGCCATGCGGTCTGGAAACTTTGACGCCGACCGGTCCAGGATATCGGGCATGCAAATTTCTTCGTATTTGACTTTTTCCGGAACACCTTTGTCGTAAGACTTCAACCATGGTTTTGACGCATAAGATACTTCTCCAGCCATTTTAACTTCCCTCCTAAGTTTTGTTAAGACGATGTGAATGAAGCAAACTGTATCGCGTTTTACTTTTTTATTATTTCTCTGTTATGATACCTCCTGATATTTTATAGTTTAGTAAGTTTAAAAAAACACATACACCTAGTTTTTATAGTTTGGAGCTTTTACCAATTTTTTGCGGCAAAAGCCATAAAATATTCTTTCCGCGGACAGAAAGTTTTCATATCCGGCCCTATTTCGACTATTTAGCTTTATTAATTATTTTTTCAAATGTACAAAAAGCGCGTCTCACACCTGGTTTGTTTTGATTTGAAGGCTGTGATTGCAAACCGCTTGGCAGAAATATTATTTTGAGGATATTTAAAAATCTAAGGGGAACGCTATGAAAAAGAAATCGAGAGATTTGGAAAAAACCTATTCGACCGCTGAATTTGTCACCATACTTCGGCGTCTGGCCGATGCGCTGGAAAACAGGAAACGTTTTGCCATCATGGTTGCCGGAGAGAGAATATCGATACCGTCTCGCGCGACCTTTAATGTGGAGCACGAACGCGAAGGCAAAAATGAGGAAATTGAGTTTCAGCTCAAATAGACTAATGGATGAGCTGAAGATTTCCGGTACCGGCGGCAGCGACGCCCATAAAATTTTTAACATCGGTTCGCATGTGACCCTGTTTGAAAACAGGATCACATGCGAAGAAGATTTTATCCGTGAAATCCGCGCGGGCAGAGTCAGTGCTGCAAAAAGAATTTAAGGCAGAGACACGTTTTTCTGTTGGCATGAGGTCATACCATGCGTCCCTGCCGGTTTATTGTATGAAGTTATTCGCCTGTGAAAACGGGTTCGCGTTTTTGAAGAAAGGCTGTTATGCCTTCCACGGCGTCTTTGCTGGCAGCAAGTTTGTTTGACCATTCCTGATCCAGCCGCAGTCCTTCATCAAATCCTTTATCCATCCCCACGCTCATACCGTCCAGGACCGCCGCCACAGCCAGCGGCGGCCGTTTGGCCAAGGCTGCGGCAAAGGCTGTTACTTCTTTCATTAAATCAACCGCTGGGATTACTTTATCGATCAGGCCTATTGCCAGAGCGTCCGCAGGCGCCATTCTTTTGCTGAAAAGGATAATATCCAGCGCTTTGGATTTTCCCAGTACCCGGGGCAAACGCTGAATGCCACCCCAGCCGGGGGTAATGCCAAGATTCACTTCCGGCAGCCCGATGAACGCCTTGGGATGATCCGTCATAAACCGGAAATGGCAGGCCAGCGCCATTTCGCAGCCGCCTCCCAACGCATGACCGTTAATGGCAGCGATAAAGGGTTTGGTTGAACGGGAAATGGCGTTCATGATCTCGTTGCCATTGGGACCCTTTGTAATGTTGGCGACATCCGAAACATCCATGCCGGCGCAGAAACCCTTTTCTCCGGCGCCCGTGATGATCACGGCCCGCGTCTCTTTGCTATTATTCAGTTCGGTTACGGCATGGAAAAGTTCCTCCCGGATGCCCAAATTTACAGAATTCATGGGCGGACGATTCAAAACAATCGTTGTCACATATTCTTTCGTCGATACAATAATGTTTTTGTACTCCATCACCTTTCTCCTTTCATTTATAGAACAAGGGGCTGCAATCCTTTGTTCTGCGTTGTTGATCCTAACAGTCTCAAGCCTGACAGCCTATTCTTTCTGATGTGGCAGCCTCATTCCCGGATAAGGCACTTCAAAATACGGAACATTCGTCCCGCCAAGACTCCCGATAAAAGCCGTGCGGCGGTTTTTCCCACCGAAACAGATATTGGTCGGACGATTAATCAAGATGCCCTGAGGGTCTTCCAAAAATATCTCCAGCCTGCCCCGGGGATCGATGAATCCGATGGTGTTGGTTACGGGGAAGGCAACCCAAAGGTTGCCTGCTTCATCAAAGGCGATGCCGTCGGGAAAGCCAAGTTTACCTAAATATTCCGGTCCGTAAACCTCTGCCTGACCTAAAGGTTTATCTTGTTGGATAAGGTAACGCAAAATTCTGCGTCGCATGGTTTCGGCCACATAAACAAATTTTTCATCCGCGTCCAGAGCGACACCATTGGCAAAACAAATGCCGTTTGCGACGATCCTGGGCGGCCGGTCATCCGCGATCAGCGTCAGGCAGCCATCGGGGATGGGCGTCTTCAACGAGGCGTCGATATCGGGATTATCCGTGGAGTTGGAGACCCAGAGCCTGCCTGCAAAATCAAGAAAAGGGAAGTTAGGAGTGAACATTTTTTTACCATCAGCTTCGGTCATTAAAACTGTGTGTGTGCCGTCTGGTGCAACCGACTGAACTTCACCGTTGCCGATGTTGGCGACAATGCAATGACCCTCTTTATCGATACAAATACCGTTGGGCATGCCTCCCAAGTTTCCGAAAAAGAATGCGCGGCCGTTTGGGTCGATGCGCGAACAGCGTCCGTAACCATCAGCCGTATACATACTGCCATCATCCAGCGCCATGACACCTTCCGGTCTGGTGAGCCCATTGCCGATGACTTTTACATCCATCAAATCAATTTTCATCATGACATCCCTGAATTTTATTGACAGGGGCATTGCTTCTTTCTATACTTATCACTATCAGTTGCATTATAAAATATAAATTATTGGATTGCATATGTTTAATCGTTTAGTGAGCTACATTTTTCTGGTCTTTATCGCTTTGACGTCCATTCTGTTTTTTTGCATTGCTCTGCTTTTGCGCGTCGTTACTTATCCTTTTGACCGGCGGTTGCGGCTCCTGCATCTGTTTACCTGTTTTTGGGGTTCGTTTTATACCTGGACGATGCCCGCTTGGCGGATTCGTGTCGAGGGCCGCGAGAATGTTCGAAAAGACGCGACTTATATGATCGCTTCCAATCATCAGTCACAGCTGGATATCCTAGTCGCTTTCCGGCTTTTTTTTCATTATAAATGGGTGTCCAAAACTGAAATATTCAGTGTGCCGCTGATCGGCTGGAATATGACGCTTAACCGCTATGTGAAACTGAAACGCGGCGATAAGGAAAGCATTGCGCAGATGCTGAGGGAATGTGAAATGCATCTGGATGAGGGAAGTTCTATTTTCATGTTTCCGGAAGGCACCCGTTCTCCCGACGGAAAGGTCAAGGACTTTAAACTCGGCGCGTTTGAAATGGCTCTGAAGAAAAAAGTGCCCATTCTTCCCATTGTCATCAGCGGCACGAACAAGGCTCTGCCCAAATACAGCATGAACTTCACCGGCGTGCAGAAAATTTATATCAAAATTTTTGAAGAAATCCCGTATGCAGCGTTTGAAAATTTATCGGCGGAAGATACAGCGCAAATGGTGCGTCAATTTATTATCGAAAAATTGAAAGTGATGAACGAATATACCCTGGGTGGGTAAGGGCTTTTGAAAAACACTCATCTGCGGCGTTGCACTGCGAACCGTGCCGCTCAACGTATATTCATATACGCCTCGCGTCCCGCTTCTTGCGCGCCTTGCATCTAAACGTTTTTGAACAGCCCCCAAATATGTGGTTTTTAATCAGTCGGAATTAAGCTTTGAGCAGAGCGGCGCCGATTTTTTCCTGACGGATTTGCAAGCGCTTTTTTTGAAGTGTTTCCAGCAATTCCATATCCCTTTGAAGATACGTATAATGGCTTGGCACGGGAATTTTCCAGCGTTCGGAAAGTTGAGCGATGTTGGTGTGAAATTCGGCGGCAAGGCGCGCAAAGGTAATGCCAAGGGGCAAAGGGGAGTCACCGCTCCGATCCAGCATGCCGGCAGCTTCATGAGCGATGGTTTGCAGGGTTTGCCAGAAGGCGTTGAGGGCGCCCCATTCGCCCTGCAGGACGCGATCTGCGGACGTAGAATTTCCCCGGATGGCGGCTGTTAGAAGATCCAGTTGTGCGGCCATGCCGCCCAGAACAGGTCCCATCATCACCACATCTTCTATTTCTCCCAGGGGGACAACGATGTCCTGCCAGGCATTTCCTTTCTTTCCCAGAATAGATTTCTGCTCGATGAGACAATTGTTCAGTTGAATGCCGCCGTGCGGTGACGGTTTTAAAAAATTCAAGGGCATCGGCGGTGTTACGGTGAGGCCTTGTGTGTCGCGTGGGACGATGAACGCCGTAAAACTTTTTAACGGCGTTGAGTCATCGGTTACGGCAACAACAATAAAAACATTGGCAATCGGGCCGTTAGTCAGATAGGTTTTTTCTCCGTTCAGACAATAGGACGCGTCCTTCTTTCTGGCTGATGTGGTTAGTGTTTTAGGAGAAGCGCCCCGCTGTGGTTCGGAGACGGCAAAAGAAAAAGTTGTCTTTCCTTCGGCCGCAGCACGCAGGTATTTCCGACGCTGCTGAGCTGTGCCAAACGAACCAACGACATAATGGGCGATAATCTGTTGAAACAGCCAGGATACGGCAAACCCTAGATTGTATCCGCTTCTGACAAAAGCCTCTCCCGCTTTCAATAGATCGAGATACCCGCCGCCTATGCCGCCATAATTTTCTGTGATCCCGATTTTAAAAAGGCAGCTCTCTCCCATTTTCCGCCACAGATCCGCGGGAAATTCCTGTCCCGTCTGCAAATCCGGTCGGCAGGCAATATGCTCTGCGGCAAAAGCCGCAGCCTGTTTGTATATTTTTATCTGGTTTTCAATTGCCAAAGAACTCCCCCATTCGTATGAGGATTGAAATGTCTCCTTGGGTTGTATATTTCTTTTCCATGAACATCTTTTGACCATCCGCTTTTTTTGTCATGATGTCCATCCAGACTTCGAAGGGTGATTCAATGACAAGGTCGGGATTACTGCTCTTTCCCAAGCCAGTTTTGAATCTTCCATTTTCAATGACAAAATAACATTCTCCCGCCACCTGACCTGAAAAATTGAACTGTATGGTGAATCTGGCGTCCCGGGCCTTATTTGCTTTAAATGCAAATTTCATTAATATCAGGAAGGTTTCGATGGAGTCTGGACGTGGGATCAGACCACTCTTCTGGGCATCTCCCATGGTGACGCCCTCGTTGATGCATGTCTGCCACATCAGGTTCCCCAGAGGCGCCATTTCTTCAAAGTTGGTAATCGGTTTTTTTATTCTGGTCATGGTTTCCTGAGATATCTTCATGGACTGGACCAATTCCCGCCCGCCCTGAATCAGGGCCTCACGGATGTCGGATACCTTTTTTCCTGTGGATGATTTTGATATCATTTCAGATGATGTTCGATAGATCTCCGCCAAAAGCTGTTCATGAAAAAGGAAATTCACATAAAATTTCAGCGCGTCGAAGACGCTTTCTTCCGGAAATCCGGCTACGGAAATGAACACGATAGGAGGCACTTTGTGCCGGTAGGGATGCGCTGTGACACCGTCACGTTTTTCGAAAAAAGGAAGCGCAATCGGAAGCGTTCGCTCGATAAAGGTTTTCATGACAGCGTTCACGGTATAGTGGAAAAGCGGGGTTGCTAATATCACAAGATCGTTTTCCAGATATTTGGGGAGAATTTCCTTTGTCATGTCGTCTTTGTGGATGCAAATCCCTGGAGTCTTTGTCCAGCAGGTAAAACATCCGATACAGTATCTGATTTTCTTCTTGCGAAGTTCGATAACCTCCACTTCAGCACCTGCTTCGCGCATGCCCTGAACCAGGTAATCCAACACAATTTCTGTCTTACTGACATCTCCGGTCCGGGCACTTGAATTGAAAGCTAAAACTTTCATGTGTTCCTTTCTCTCCCAAAATCACCGACTATCTGTTGATTTGAATAGCCTGGTTTCTCCTGATAATATTGATAATGGTTTCTTTGCTCAGTTTACCCCTATGTTTTTTCATTTGTACCAATCTGTTTCAACCGTTACGGGTTGTAATGTTGCATAGATCCTAAAATCAGTCAATCATTGCG
>JAKLES010000280.1 GCA_022711575.1 Deltaproteobacteria bacterium
ATTATAGTCTTTAACATAACATATTTAACTTATCATACAGAAACCTGGGAATCCACATTCGAGCTGAAGAAAGACTTGCCGTCATACCAAAGAAGCTATCTCTAACAATCTGAAGCAGTTCGTCAGTGCTTTCTATACTTGATATAGAAATAATTCTCTTTATACTTTTCCATAGATATTCTATCGGATTTAAGTCGGGGGAGTAGGGCGGAAGATAAATCAGCGTGATATTCAATTCGCTCGCTTTTTCTTTTACCTTCTTTGCCTTATGCGTCGCGAAATTATCAAGCACCAAGCATATTCGGTTTAGGGGATTGTATCTCCTAACATCCATTAAAAATTGGCAAAAATCCTCTGATTTAGTGTGACTCGGAAACGCAATGTTGTCGTGACCATTCAACATGAAACAACCTATGCAATTGGCCTTAAGATGCGCGGTTCTCTTCTTTATGTTTAGTTCCTCAAACGACCAGAGTCGTTGAGTGTTTGAGTTAATATTTTGGGATGATTCGTCTACGAATCCCAATAGATCACCAGCTTTAATTTCTAGTCTTTTTTTAGAATGTTTTCAGCATCACCTGGTCGCCTATTATCTAGAACATATGGCTTTGCATGATGCATATTCCACGAGGTAAGAATCCTCCAGACTTGCATCTCCGAATATTCTACATTGAATCTTTCCTTTATCAATACGCGTACTTCTTTCAATGTCCAAGCCCTTTTTCCTTTAAGAATCTTTTTCAATTCTTCTCTTTCAGGATTTCCCAATTTTGGCTTTGGACCGCCAGAAAAATTAGGTATCAGGCCTGAGTATCCTTGTTTGTTCCATGAATCCAGCCAACTATAGCCGGTGGGTTCAGTGATATTAACTCGTTCGCATGCTTCTTTTACCGAATCACCTTTATAAAGAAACCTAATGAAGTATAATCTTTCCAGAACTCGAATTGATCTTTCTTCAGTCTTAATTTTCGTATTTAGGTCTTCGAGAGTTGCATGTCTTATGATTTCCTTCTCTTGCTTTCTTCCCATGAACTATAATTGTAGTATTAGGTTAAAAAAGTTGCGTTAAAAACTATAAAT
>JAKLES010000281.1 GCA_022711575.1 Deltaproteobacteria bacterium
ACGGATCCCAACAGCTGTTCTAATTTCGGCACTAATACTGCCTTTGATAACGGAACAACAAACAAAATAGAAATCAGGGGCGGCCGTGTAGGCAATAACAGTACCACCTGGCCTAACACCGGACTGTCGTATCTTGTGACGGGTGATATCTATATTTACTACTATAGTGGGTATCAAGACGGCAACGTAACCCTTACCATCGCGCCTGGCGTACGAATTACCTTTAATCAAAGTGCTGGTCTCTATGTTGGCGGAGGTGGAGTTAACAATAGTGAAAAGCGAGGTGCCTTAAACGCTCAGGGGACAGTCGCAGAACCTATTATTTTTACCTCAAGCCTGCAGACATCTGCTCCGGGAAGCTGGAAGGGGATATATTTTCAAGACAGAACAGATGATGCCTTGACTCAACTAAACTATTGCACTATTGAATACGCCGGAGAAGTGAACAATGCCAATGTTTATCTTGATAATGCCTCCCCGACAATCACCAACTCCACTATTACTAACAGCAGCGGCGCGGGAATCTACGTTGCCTCTGGCTTTCCCACCCTTGCCAACAACTCTCTGAATAATAACGCCACCTATCCTATCAGCACGGATCCCAATTACTGTTCTGGCTTTGGCGCTGGCAATACTGCCTCGGGTAACGGCTTGGCAAACAGCATTGAGCTAAGGGTAGGCCGTGTCGGCAATAACAGTACCACCTGGCCTAACACCGGACTGTCGTATCTTGTGACGGGTGATATCTATATTTACTACTATAGTGGGTATCAAGACGGCAACGTAACCCTTACCATCGCGCCTGGCGTACGAATTACCTTTAATCAAAGTGCTGGTCTCTATGTTGGCGGAGGTGGAGTTAACAATAGTGAAAAGCGAGGTGCCTTAAGCGCTCAGGGGACAGTCGCAGAACCTATTATTTTTACCTCAAGCCTGCAGACACCTGCTCCGGGAAGCTGGAAGGGGATATATTTTCAAGACAGAACAGATGATGCCTTGACTCAACTAAACTATTGCACTATTGAATACGCCGGAGAGACCAACAATGCCAATGTCTATCTTAATAGCGCGTCACC
>JAKLES010000282.1 GCA_022711575.1 Deltaproteobacteria bacterium
GTTACCGGTTGGATGGACAGAGCCGTTTTAAAAAAGCAGCATCCGGGTTGGCTCAGAGAGATGGAGCATGAAGGCAAGTTGATTGTGTCCGGCGAGGAAAAGAAAACGTCGCATCATGCATAATTAAAATAACTTTAATCAAAAAGGCCCGGAGAAATAATCTCCGGGCCTTTTTGATTCAACCTGAATCCCCTGTAAAAACATTCCTGATGAAAATAATTGACAAATTCGGTTCTTAGTAATAACATCCCGCAACATTTTAAATAAAAAACATAGCGCATACGGCGCTTTTTTTCTTTTTTAGAGTCCTCATTTTTCGGGAGTTTTGCTGACACGTGAATAAGAATATCGCGAAAAAAAAGGCGTTGGAAATCATTGCAAATTTCCCGCGTTCTGGTGTGTTGGTCGTCGGAGATGTCATGGTTGATCATTTCATCTGGGGTAAGGTATCGCGAATTTCTCCAGAGGCGCCAGTACCGGTGGTTGATGTTCAGAAAGACTCCGTGATGCTGGGGGGCTGCGCCAATGTTCTCAACACAATCTATGCCATGGGCGGCCAGGTATTTGTTACAGGTGTGATCGGCGCCGATGAAATCGGTCAGGGGTTGCTCAAACAACTGAGAGACCGTGAAATAGATACGGCCGGCATCATTGTCGAAAAGGCAAGACCGACAACTCTCAAAACCAGAATTGTTGCTCATGGGCAACAAGTGGTTCGCTTTGACCATGAAAGCAGAGATCTGATTTCGGAAAAAAGCAGAGCCAAAATTCTCGCCTATGTGAAATCCCTGCGTGTTAAGATTGGCGCCATTGTGATTTCCGATTACAGCAAAGGCGTCGTATCCAGAGAATTGATTGACGGTATCAGAAACATTGCCAAAGATTCAAAAATTTTTCTTTGCGTCGATCCCAAACAAAGTGATTTTTCCATTTACGCAGGCGTCCACGTCATTACACCCAATCATCATGAAGCGCAGCGCGCCGCAGGCCTCGAAATTGCCAACGGGGATGATCTGCTAAGGCTGGGGGAAACGCTTCTCAATAAATTTGATTTCCAGGCTCTGCTGGT
>JAKLES010000283.1 GCA_022711575.1 Deltaproteobacteria bacterium
AAAGCTCTGCAATGGTCTGGTCGCCCTTCAAAGCCTCCAAGGCAACTTTTGCCTTAAAGGCCGGGGCATGATTTCTTCTTGGCCTTTTACTCATATTTCTGATCCTCCTGGGATGCGCTGTTGGCGGAAAAAAAGAAGGCGAAAATGCCTCAGACGGCACCCTATGCACAAGGCGGTTATCCATAACCCCGTTGCCGTGGCCCATCCGGCGCAAGGCGGCAATGGGGCTCTGGGTAACCGCCGCTCTTGCCTCCTCTTGCTTGCCGCTAACATGCTCTATAGAGCATCTCCCTCACTTATGCACCTGTCCAGTTTTGCCAGACCAGCTCATATCAAAGGTGAAATATGGGCGAATATATTTACGGAAGATGTAATCGTCCGGATTTCTCCTAAAAATGGTAAGGTAACAGGTTGGATTAATTTATCGGCACTTCGTTCTTATCTTTCCCGGAATGAGTCGATCGATGTGCTCAACGGCATAGCCTATGATGTTAATACAGACCGTATTTTCGTGACAGGCAAATACTGGCCTAAAATATTTGAAATTCAGTTATCCAAGTAAAAAGCTCTAAAGCCTTAATTAACTTGACCGTATATGCATTTTGAATTATAAGCCCCGCAGCTTACGACATCCGACATTTAGCTTCGGAGGGAAAAATGAAAATTATATTATTGGGCGCGCCGGGCGCTGGCAAGGGTACGATAGCCAAATTACTGACGGAATTTGACGGATCGGTGCAGATATCCACCGGCGACATTTTACGATCCGTCGTGAAAGAGGGAAATGTGCTCGGGCAAAAAGCTAAAGAGTATATGGATCGGGGAGATCTAGTGCCTGATTCACTGATTATGGACATTATGGAAGCAAGGCTGCAAGAACCGGATTGCCTGAACGGATTCATTCTGGATGGTTTTCCGCGGACGATTCCTCAGGCCGAAGCACTCGCTAAACTACTTGCCAGACTTAAAATAAAACTGGATTTTGTCGCCAATCTAGATGCGCCGCGCGAAGTCATCCTGGACCGTCTGACCACACGCAGAACATGCTGCAATCCATCCTGCCAGGCCA
>JAKLES010000284.1 GCA_022711575.1 Deltaproteobacteria bacterium
CCGTTCGCGCGGCTATATCAACGGTTCCCCGGCCACTGCCCAGCAATTGCGCGAGGTCGGCGAGTTCCTGGTCGACATCCACGGCCAGCATGCCCACCAGTCGCTGCTGCGCGCCGACGCGCAACGCGCGCTGCTCGACAGCCACGCCGGGCTATCCGCCGAGGCGCAGCAGGTGGCCGCCGCTTGGCGTACCTGGCGAGCCGCCCGGCAGGCGCTGGAAGATGCCGCCAGCGGGGTCGAAGCGCTGGTGCGCGAACGCGAGCAGCTCGAATGGCAGGTGCGCGAACTCGATGCCCTGGCGTTCACCAATGACGAATGGGCCGAACTCGAAGTCGAGCACCGGCGCCTTGGCCACGCCGCAAGTCTGATCGAAGGCGCGCAATTTGCGCTGGACGTGCTGGCCGATGGCGAAGCCGCCTGTGCCAGCCAGGTCGACGGCGTCGCCGCCCGGCTTGACAGTCTGGCGAGCTACGACCCGGCCTTGCAGGCGGTGGCGGGACTGCTCCAGTCGGCGCAGGCCGAATTGTCCGAGGCGATCTCCACGCTGCGCCGCTATGCCGACCGCGTGGATCTCGATCCGGCGCGGCTGGCGGAAGTCGAGCGGCGCATGGAGGCGGTGATGGCCAGCGCCCGCAAATATCGCGTCCAGCCGGGCGAGCTTCCCGCATTGCTGGCCGACTGGCAGCAGCGGCTCGCGGCGCTCGAAGCTTCGGCCGACCTGGCCGGACTGGCCGCCCGGGCAGAAGCGGCGCAAGCCGACTATCGCCGGCTGGCGGCGCAGCTTTCAGCGGGTCGCCAGCGCGTTGCCGGCGAGATGGGCAAGGCGGTCAGCGCACTGATGCAGCAACTGGCGCTGGCTTCCGGGCGCTTCGAAGTGGCCCTGCTGCCGCTGGCCGAAGGAACGGCGAACGGGCTGGAACAGGTCGAATTCCGTGTCGGCGGTCTCGCCGGGCAGGAAGCCAAGGCGCTGGCCAAGGTGGCGTCAGGTGGCGAACTGTCGCGCATCAGCCTGGCCATCCAGGTGCTGACCTCGCGTTCGGCCAGTGTACCAACGCTGATCTTCGACG
>JAKLES010000285.1 GCA_022711575.1 Deltaproteobacteria bacterium
CGCTTTCATTATAGGGGCAGTCGCCGCCTGTTACAATCTTGCTTTCCGCCCCTCGATAGCCCTGCGAGATGGCACGGTTCACAACCAGTTCATTACAGGCCTGGACGCAACGTCCGCAGAGTATGCATCGGCTGAAATCGCGGACAATGAGGGGATTTTGATCCTCCTTCGGATATATATCACTGAGTTCTTTTTCCTTAAACCGCAGCTCGGTAATTTTATAGAAGTAAGCCAAATCCTGCAGGCGGCAATTGCCGTTGGCCTCACAGACCAGGCAATTATGTGTGCCACTGGCAAGCAGCAACTCCACATTGAGTTTTCTGGCTTGATGCACCAAATCGCTGTCCGTGAAAACCTCCATGCCCGCCGTGACTGGCGTCGAACAAGACGCCATTAATGATCTTGCCCCTTTGACCTCAACCAGACAAATCCGGCATGCGCCGGTGGGCGCCGCACCTTTCAGATAACACAATGTGGGGATCTCAATACCACCGTTTCGCGCCGCATCCAGAATCATTTGACCCGGTTTAAATGGCGTCTCTTTTCCGTTTAATAAAAATGTGTCGCTCATTCTTGCTTCTCCTGCAAATCATTAATGACATTGATGACATATGCCAAATATGGCATATTTAACAATTGTTTCCATACAAAACTATTCCCATCCTGTCAACGCGCAAAAAAACTGACTAAAATTTCAGCAAAAAGATATTAAAAATATTCATTTTTTCCAATCGTCATTTCAATATATTCCAAGCGCAGGCAACCATTGGTTCGTAGCCTTTTTCCTGCATGATCATATCCAAATGAACCAGACTGATCGCGGAAATATCCATGTCCCGGGCATGCAGACGACCCGCACGATAAAGCGTTACCAAATATTTTTTGCACTTGTCACAGACAAAAGAGGATTCCTGCGTTTTATTCTCGACGTAAAAATAATCCATCTCTTTCGAAGCTTCTTTTTCACAATAAGGGCAGATCACGCGCGTAAAACGCCAGTCCTGCCCGCAGGAACTGCAATGTAAAAACCGCTTGCCGCCTTCTTCCT
>JAKLES010000286.1 GCA_022711575.1 Deltaproteobacteria bacterium
ATTCCCGGCATTCGCATGGATGAACTTTCCATGGGCATGACCGACGACTTTGAGGTGGCCATAGAAGAAGGCGCAACCATTATCCGCGTGGGCCGCGCAATCTTTGGCAATAGAATGAATAAATAAGGTTGTGTGAATTTCGTAACACAAGTTACGGCGAATTGACGATTATCCCGCAGTCGCGGGATTAAATATTGATGGAATCAAATTGGTAAAACAGTTAACAGAACACTTTCCAATCTTTTTACTATCTCTTCATCTTCCAGCCCGGACGAAAAATCATTCAGCCATTTTCTGATGTAGGAAAGATCGATGTCCGGCATTCTCAGCAATATTCCCCTTACGTCTTCAACGTCACGAGACCTGCCTGCAACAATTTTATGAATAACAACGTCTTCAGGCGCAGCAAAAAAAACATCTTGATTACGCATCCGGACTTTTTTTGCCTGAGCTATCGCCTGCTGCTCATAGGGCGAGAAAGAAAAAATAAAATCAACCCTTATTCCCGTTTCTTCATGAATCGCCGGCAAAACCATCGTTTTGCTCACAAAGCTTTTAATATTTTCCGGCAAAATTTTAAGCGTAAGATCGCTGGCCATCGAAATAACATCTTCTATTTTGTCAACATCGACGCCAAGTGTGATGTCAATGTCACGCGTTAAGCGCGGTTCGCCGTATAGCAAAACAGCCTGTCCGCCTATCAGCATATAGGGGATATTACGTCGTTTGAGCTCTGAACTTATGGAACAGATGATTTTTTCGAACATGAATTAAGTATCCTGACCATCTTGATGTCAACTTCTATTCCCTCCAGCGGGTCCGGGAAGGGGATTATTCCTAGACCTATCGCCTCTTCCCACATGGCGGAAAAAATTTTAAACGCTTTTTTTTGAGGAATTTGGCCTTCGCTACGTGCAAACGAATCCTCTAATTCCTGCAAAATATGACCATTCTTTACCATCAGAATACCTGTAACCTCGTTTATTTGCGGTAGTGATTTAAGTTACATCAATCACCCTGTTCTGTCCATAAAAAAAGCCC
>JAKLES010000287.1 GCA_022711575.1 Deltaproteobacteria bacterium
TAAATTCCGTGATGCTTGTAATAGTCGGTTTTGAGCTTTTTGTCGCGAACGTAAGGAATGGTCGCCCGTGAAAAATAAAGAGCATTATTTTCGGAATCGAAAACAACTTTGACGGCGTGTGGATGCGAAATTTCCTCATCCAGAATGATCTTATAAATTAATGTGGACATAACAACCGCGGGATCATCGATTAAAGGCTGGATCACTTCATCAACCTGCACCGGCTCAAAAATCGGCTGATCGCCTTGAATATTGACGACAATGGCGTCGGCGGAAAGATTGAGAGATGTGACAGCTTCTGATATTCTGTCTGTGCCGGATCGATGCGTTGTGGCGGTCATCACCACATTGCCGCCGAATTTTTTCACCGCGGCAAATATTCTTTCATCATCGGTCGCCACAGCCACATAAGGCAAGACTTGGGCTTTCGCCACACGTTCATAAACATGCTGAATCATCGGCTTGCCACACAGATCGGCCAGAGGTTTGCCGGGAAAACGGCTGGATTCATAACGCGAGGGAATGATGCAGACAATATCTTTTTTCATTATGATCTTCCTAAATGTGGATCGGTCTGCTGCAAATAGTTGACCACATAATCGCGCACGGAATCTTCCAGGGAAGAAAAATCCACCGGACAGCCTGCCTGGCGCAGCTTATCCATTTCTGCCTGCGTAAAGTACTGGTATTGATTACGCAGCGATTCGGGCATCTCAATGTATTCAATATTCGGCTTGATGCCCATCGCGGCAAAAACCGCTATGATCAGATCATTCCAGGTTCTGGCCTTGCCTGTGCCCAGGTTGAAGATGCCGTTGACAGCCGGATTCTGCAAAAACCACCACAGGACATCAATGCAACTTTTAACATACACAAAATCCCGCATCTGGCCCCCATCGGGATATTGGGACACATAGGATTTGAAGAGGCGGACTTTACCCGTTTCCCGAATCTGATGAAACGCTTTAAAAATTACACTGGTCATATCCGCTTTGTGATATTCATTGGGGCCGAAGACATTGAAAAATTTAATCCCCGCCA
>JAKLES010000288.1 GCA_022711575.1 Deltaproteobacteria bacterium
GCTTAAGCGGGCTGGTAGGCGTGAACATGGGGGTTTCTTAGCTCGTTGCGCAGGTAATCACTCCATAAGTTGTGCTTCACTTGATAAAGTGTTTTACCCAACTTTTTGGCAACAACTTTCAGTGAAAACCAAGCGTGATAGCAACACGCAAAATGATTGCGTTGGGCACGTTGTTTGCGGCATTGACACCGTTCCATTCCCGTAAGCTGCTTTACTTCTCGATGCAACTGCTCTATAAACCACCGCACCTTGTTCTCTTTTTGAACAACCTGCGTGTCGATAGAACCTGGGGTTCGATTCGTAATCACCCATTCAACGTCGCCGTTTGTGGCGACCACCTTGAAAAGCTGCACTTTAAAGGGAACTTCCTTGAGTTTAACGAGAAGGCCAGATTTCAATTGTTCAGCCGTCCATGCCAATTCTTGGAGATGAACATAACCTTGTTCTTTACTGAGGCTGACCAGACGATTTTCTTTCAAGGTCGTCACAAAAAATTTGCCAAGCCTATGAATATACTTAAGATTTTCCGATGCTGCATACCAACTATCAAATAAAATGGTTTGGGCTTGAATATTTTTTTCTTCAAAAGCCAAGCGCAACAGATCGCGCAAGTGCTCATTTTTGGTTTTGCCATCAACACTGGGAGCGTAGACTCGATAATCGATGGGGTTATAATCATTTTGATGAGCATGAACTAAATTAACAATTCCGATACCTCTAACTAAACTATGCGTATTGCCGCTATATTGAAGCTTGACCAGTTCAATTTTTTGGGAATATTGTTTATTCTGAATGCTATCATCAACAATGAGGTAGGCCTCTTTACTATTATTGATGAGTGGTTTGGCTAACTCCCAAATCGTGTGTGGTGTATGGTTTTCACGTCGCAAATAGTCATTGATGGCGTCATGACTAATCTCACCATCCAGATGGTCGGCAAGGTTAGTACAAGTATAGTTAATCGGAGTGCTGATAAGGTACTCAACATACTTTTGTTTGGTAATTTTCATTTTTAAATTGTACCAGAA
>JAKLES010000289.1 GCA_022711575.1 Deltaproteobacteria bacterium
CCGTAAGTATTTTTGACCATACCGGGCGTATAACAGGCCTGACCGAAAAGAGCTGCCTGTTGGTCCCCCGCATCTCCGGCAATGGGAATTTCTGCGCCCAGAACCCGCGAATCGGTGACCCCGTACACAGCAGAGGACGGTTTGACCTCCGGCAGCATGGAAACAGGAATGTCGAGTTTTTCCAGGATAAGCGCATCCCATTTTAAATATTTAATGTTGTAGAGCATCGTACGTGAAGCATTGCTGTAGTCCGTAACATGAACTTTTCCCCGGGTGAGATTCCAGATGAGCCAGGTATCAACATTACCGAAAAGAAGTTCGCCCTTTTTGGCCCTTTCTCTAGCGCCTTCGACATGATCGAGAATCCATTTTAATTTCGTTCCCGAAAAATAAGCGTCCAGCACCAGCCCTGTGTTTTCCCGGATGTAATTTTCCAGTCCTGATGCTTTCAGTTCATCACAGATCGATGCGGTTCGGCGGCACTGCCAGACAATGGCATTATAGACAGGTTTACCGGTGGCTTTGTCCCACACAATGGTGGTTTCACGCTGATTGGTAATGCCGATCGCTGCGATTTCTTCAGGCGCAATACCTGTGGTGGCCAATATTTCACTGGCGACACCACGTTGCGATCCCCAAATTTCCATGGGATCATGTTCCACCCAGCCGGCCTGAGGATAGATCTGCGTGAATTCATTTTGAGCGATTTTAACCGCAATGCCTTCCCGGTTGTAAATGACTGCTCTCGAACTGGTGGTACCTTGATCAAGAGCTAAAATATAAGATTTGTTCATCGGTCAACTCCTGAAGGTCCAGATTGATGTTTAGGAATACTATTACATAATACAAAGGTTTTTGCCAAAGAAAAAAGGCGGCGCTCCGGTATCGGCGCCCTTCGATGATTCTTCTGTTCCATAAAAACATTTGACAGGCGAAGCCCGGCGGGGATAATCTTCCCAAAAATGCGAAGGCGCAAACACTGAGCGTTCAGGACTATGACCACAACCATCTTTTACTATACCGGCAC
>JAKLES010000029.1 GCA_022711575.1 Deltaproteobacteria bacterium
TGCAGGCTCATTATCTAAAAATCGCCTCTGATTTTTTTTCTGTGCGGGCAAGTGGAGTTCAATCCGTGGTCTCGGGTAAATCAAACACATTACACGTTCGTTGGAAGAGATTTCTCGATATTGCCTAACGCCGCTTCGGCGGCCGTTGCCAGGTCTTCGTCGTGATCATGGTTGAGCGCAAACACGCGGAAGTGCCGGACACGCGCGGGAATAAACCGGTAAATATCATTGAGCGGTTCGGCAGACGTATGCCCCGTCACCGGATTAAATATATTAATCTGTTTGCCCGGCTCGGCAATCGGGTTCAGAGGACGCGGATCCTGCGTGGCCACATCCACTTTGAACGGCAGTTTTTTAAGTTTGGCGGGTAGGCATTCCCTGATCTTTGCCTCATAGTTTCCAGCGCCGACAAATTCTGTGCCGCGCTGGATCTGATCAATGGATATTTCGGCGGCAAAAGACATCTTCCACTTCAGTTCCCGGGCATGGATCTTTTGCCACTCCAAAGCCAATCTGCGCTTGCGGGCGTCTTTGACGGAAAGCCAGCCCTGTACTTCGCTGAATAATAACCACTCATCACAGTGCAGGTAGGCATCAAGATTTTTCACCGGACTTTCCGGGTACATCATTTGCAGGGTGTCGGAGAAAATTTCCTGCAGGTGTAAATCGAGCGCGCGTGTTGTGCGGTGGAAATAAACGTTGCTGTATAAATTCAACCGGGCGTTGAGAAAACGCCGCAACGCCGAAATGCCGGATTGATGCAGGGCCAAACCGTCTTTTGTAAAAAAAGTATAATAGCGTAGGCGTGGCATATCGACCATGTCCAGTGAAAATCCCGTCATGTAGGCGTCGCGCTGAACGTAGTCGAGATTATCGACCGTATAAATGCCGGAAAACAACTGCCGCAGCCATTGAAGCCAGCGCAACTGTTTGACCTCCCGACGCGTGTCGGGCATTTTAATAAGATACGCGACCTGCTGCGGGTCCAGCGTCTCCCCGCGGGCAAATGATCCCGAAGGACCACGGGAAATGCGCGAAATCAAAGCGCCCAGTTTCTTGACGATGATCTGTTGGCCGATATCTTCATGGGTCAGCCTCCAGGCACTGAGATAATGTTCATCAAAAAAATGGCCGAAAGGACCGTGGCCGACGTCGTGGAGCAGTCCCGCCAGTCGCATTAATTCTTCCACATAATTCATGGACGGCGTGTCTTTGCAGACATCCTTGAGGCTGGGATACAGGTGGCGGGCGAATTCTCCCGCAACATGCATCGTTCCCAGCGAGTGCTGAAAGCGGGTATGTTCCGCCGCCGGATACACCCAGCGGGCGCTCTGGAGTTGATAAATGCGTCTCAGTCTCTGCATCCAGGGCGAATCAAGAATATCCTTTTCCGTCTTTTCCACGGGTCCGTTATCCTGCGGTACTGTAAAGAAAGCGTAAGCGTGAATCGGATCGGCAATGAGCGCCATTCCGTCATAAACGTTAGAGGGAAAATCTTTCTTTTTCATGCCAGTTTGTTTACAATATTACATATAAAATATCAATTTTAATAATTGTTTTATGAGGCTGACGGATAAACACGTTGACAGATTTCTTCAATATGGTAACAAAACAATCACTTTATTTACCGGAATTTTCACTCTGGAGTGAGCCCACATGAAAACTTATTTCTCGCCATCATCCATCGCCGTCATCGGCGCCAGTCCCCGTGAAGATAGCCTGGGTGGTCAGATCCTCGCCAATCTCCGTTATGGTTATGCAGGCCTTATTTATCCTGTTAACCCTAATTATTCAGAAATCCAGACCCTGCCCTGTTATGCGACGGTGGAGAATATTTCCGGCCCGGTCGAGCTGGCGATCATCATCATTCCCGCTCCCGCTGTGCCCGAGGCACTCGCAAGCTGCGGACGCAAAGGCATCCGGCGTGTCATCATTGAAAGCGCCGGTTTTGCCGAGATCGGCGAGAAAGGCCGTCTGCTTCAGGAGCGCTGCCTGGCTGTCGCCCGCGCCGCCGATATCCGCATCTGGGGACCCAACTGCATGGGCCTGGTGGATATACCGAAAAAATTCTTTTTTACGTTCATGCACCCCAATATCTACAAAGACGGCTTGATCGAGGGCCGCATTTCCATGGTGGTTCAGAGCGGTATGCTGTCTGCCGGATTTCTGGCCGACCTGATGAGCGAACGCGCCGTGGGTATAGCGAAGGCCTGCTCCATCGGCAATAAAATGGACATCGACGAGTGCGATGTGCTGGAATACCTGCTCGAAGACGACGAGACGGACGCCGTCGCTTTGTATCTGGAATCGATTGTACGGGGACGCAAATTTTTGGAACTAGCGGACCGGGCGAAAAAACCGATTGTGCTGCTTAAGGGCGGCAAGAGTAGGACGGGTGCGAAAGCGGCGCTTTCTCACACATCAAGCCTCGCCGGAAATGCCCGGCTGCAGGACTCGCTTTTGTCGCTGGCGGGTGTGACGATTGCGCGTGACTTTCAGCAGATGATGGAAGTGACCCGTGCGTTGGCTATGATCGGCAGAACACCTGCAAATTGCCGGACGGCCATTCTAACCTTTAGCGGCGGCGCAGGTATCTTATCCTGTGATATGATAGAGCAGCAGGGACTTCGGGTTGCCGAACTCTCCGCGTCCACAAAAAAAGAACTGGCTTTAATATTTCCCGATTGGCTTCCCGCCTCAAATCCTGTAGATATGTTTCCCGCCTTTGCCGTCAAAGGCGCCGTTGCCGCCTACGACGGTGCTTTTAACGCTGTGGTAAAAGATCCGAGAGTGGACGTTCTCTTCCTGCACTTTTTTGTCGGCCTCTATTCTACTTATGATCGGTTGAAGCTCTTCAAGGAAGCGGCGGATCGGGAGGGGAAAGTTTTGATTCTATGGGTTATCGGCCGGCGTGATGCGCTACGAACGTTCAAGCGGGAGGCGCAGGAAAACGCCATACCGGTGCATGGCGAATTATTTCGTGCGGTCGAATGTCTGGCGTACGCCTCGCGTTACACATTGCGAAAAAAAACACCCCAACTGATTTTTACCGGAAAACACAAACTGTTGCCGAAGGCCGCATCCATTCTTTCGGCCTGCACCGAACACATCTGGGATGAATTCGACAGCAAGCGGTTGCTCAAAACTTACGGCATACCGACAGTTGAAGAAAAAATTGTTGAATCGGCCTTTGCTGCAACGATCGTCGCCCGCGAAATCCGCTTTCCGGTCGTCCTCAAGGGGCTTGTGCACGGGCAAGTCCACAAGACTGAGTCGGGGCTGGTTTGCCTAAACATCACGTCCGTCGCCGATTTGAAAGCATCTTTTGCCGATCTGACGCGACGCATGAAAGGCAAGGGTCAAATTCTGCTCCAGCAACAAATGCCGATCGAATATGAATTGATTGTCGGTATGGTGCATGACGAGCAATTCGGCCCCTGCGTGATGTTCGGCCTCGGCGGTATTTTTTCCGAATTGCAAAAAGATGTCGTTTTCGCGCCCGCGCCGCTTTCCACTTCAACCGCCAAAGAACTGATCCGGCGTATTTCCGGTAAAAAACTTCTACAGGGCTTCCGCGGCAGAAAACCACTGGACATGAAATTAATGGCCGAAGTTCTGGTAAATCTGGGCAATCTCGCCACCGCCTGTCTGGATATCGAGCAAATCGACATCAACCCGCTGGTTATCTATCAGGGAAAACCAATCGCGGTGGATGCAACCGTAATCAAAAAAGCTGTAGGCTGAAGGTGATCAGTAATAGCCGAATTTAGTATATTTTCCCCCTTGACTTTCAATAAGAATAAGAGCATTAAAAAATCATAAGTTCTCTGACGCTGTCAGTAAACCCATCAACCGAACCTTCAACTTTCTGGAGTCCGCCGTGAAGAGGAATTATCAGAAGTTGCCAATGTTTAGCCTCTGAGAGGTGCAATAACCCCTTGGAGGTTTCTGTTTTAATTTCATTAAAGCCAATCCGGAAAGACAAAGACAGGGAGCTATAGACCTTGCCTATAGTTAACAGTATTCTTTACTTACGACCAGCTGAGGAATTGCTTGTTGCACTTCAACCACTCATGAGCCTTACAAAAGAGGAGAAAAAGCCATGGCAAAATATCCTCCCGGTCTAATGATAGTTCGGCAACTGTAATAGCAAGCTTAGCAGATAATGTTCTGCTTAACCTTATCAGCAAGATTGAAAGGGGGCCTCTTATGCCATCAAGAAAAGTAAAAGAGTTTCTGGACAGTCAGGCAGTTCAATACTTGAAGATTGCGCATTCACCGGCCTATACGGCTCGGGAAGTTGCTCAGTCTTTGCACATCAAGGGGCATAAGGTGGCAAAGACCGTTATTGTCTTCATTGAGGGAAAGATGGCTATGGCAGTCATGCCGGCTAACCGCTCCATTGATTTCGATCATTTTCGAAAGGAAATCGGTGCGAAGGAGATCAAACTTGCTTCTGAAGGGCAATTCAAGGATATGTTTCCGGATTGCGAGGTCGGCGCCATGCCCCCCTTCGGCAACCTATACGGAATGGAGGTATATGTGGACCAGCACCTGACGGAGGATGAAGAAATCTTTTTCAATGCCTGCACCCATTCTGAACTGATCCGGATGTCTTACCAGGACTTTGAAAGACTCGTGAAGCCCAAGGTGGTAATGATTGCCTGAGAGCGTTTCCCCCTTCTTCTGCAGTAATGGCACCGGAAAAACAAGTCGCTGCCATTTGGATAAATCATATTATCGGCCAAATAATGAGAAAGGAGAGTCGCCATGTCGAAATTGAATTTGACACCTGAGGAGGAAGCTAAGGTTTTGGAGATTCTTGAAAGATACCTTCCGGAACTGGAGAAAGAAACCGTGCATACAGATAACAAGGAACTCCGCAAGTTTTTTAAGGAACGGGAGGCATTCATGCAAGAGTTGGTGCGGCGCCTGAAAAGCTGAATCCAACCACTTTTTTGTTTATTTCAGATTGAAAGGAGATAGCTACGATGGGCTGTGTCAGAGATATTCTCAATGCAAAGGAGCATAAGATTCAGTTCATCTCCCCTAAGGCAACAGTATATGAAGCCTTGGAGAAGATGAGTGAGAAGGATATTGGCGCTCTGGTGGTTTTTGAGAACAAAAAAGTCTTAGGCATCATTTCAGAAAGAGATTATGCTAGAAAAATTATCCTCCATAAGAAGACCTCAAAAAAAACCTTAGTGAAAGAAATCATGTCTTCTGATTTAATTTCCGTTGCCCCTGATACCAGCGTGGAAGACGCCATGGTTCTAATGACGGGGAAGCATGTACGGCATTTACTTGTTTTTGAAAAAACTAAATTTGTCGGCATCATTTCCATCGGTGACATAGTAAAATTAATCATCTCCAACAAAGATTTTCTCATCGATCAATTGAGCGATTATATTTCGGGAAGATATTACTAGGAACGAATAGTTGATGCCTGTTCAGCGACATTGCAAGAAAGTGATCATTTTTATTGTAGCTCTAACCCGAATTCTTCGGTTTAAGTTCAGAAATGCAGGGTCAGAAAATGGCTCTGCATTTCTGAAACCTTCAATCCGTAATCATCAGATCAATCCCGAACTAAAAGTGGCGGATAAGGAGGTGAATCAGTAAGCAGTTCTTGCTGCAACTGACCTTTCCCCGAAACGCAAAAGCTTATTCTATTTTTTCTTTTTCACCTTTGCTGTCGATTTCCGGCTCTTCTTCAGCGGGGCTTTCTCCTTTCTCTGCAGCGCTTTGGTTGATTTTTCCCAGTCGCCATTTTCCAGCGCCAGTTTCACGACGTCCATCATGTCGCTGACGAAATGAAAGGTGATGCCCTTCTGCACGTTGGCCGGAATATCTTCAATGTCCTTGCGGTTCCAAGCCGGAAGGATAATGGTTTTGATCCCCGCGCGATAGGCTGCAAGAACTTTTTCCTTAATGCCGCCTACGGGCAACACAGTCCCACGCAGCGTTATTTCGCCGGTCATCGCCAACTGTTTTTTGACTTTCCTGTTAGTCAGCAAGGAGGTCAGCGCCGTGAGCATGGTCACACCCGCCGACGGCCCATCCTTGGGAGTCGCACCCGCCGGAACATGGATATGAATATCCCGTTCATCGAAAAAATCCGGATGCACACCCAGCTCTTTGGCGTTGGTGCGGATAAAACTCAGTGCCGCCGAAACGGATTCTTTCATAACGTCGCCCAACTGACCGGTCAGTGTCAGTCCCTTTTTGCCTTTCATCGACGTGGCTTCAATGAAGAGCATGTCGCCGCCCACCGGTGTCCAGGCCAGGCCGATGGCAATACCCGGCTTGGTAATGCGCGCGTCGATATCGGTCGGCACGCGAACCGGTCCGAGATACCTGTGAATATCTTTTTCCGTCAGCGTTTTCGATTTGACGCTGTCTTCGGCAATCTGCGCCGCCACCCCGCGACAGGCGTTGGCGATTTCACGTTCCAGATTGCGCACACCCGCTTCCCGCGTATAGCCGGTGATGATGGCGGCAAGCGCCTTGGACGTCAGTTTGAACTGAGAAGCATTCAAGCCGTTTTCCGTGAGTTGGCGCGGAAGCAGATACTTTTCGGCAATTTTCACTTTTTCCTCCTGCGTGTAGCCATTCAGTTCAATAACCTCCAGCCGGTCGAGTAGGGCCGGTGGAATCGTGTCCAGCATGTTGGCTGTCGCGATGAACATGACTTTCGACAGATCAAACGCCACGTCAAGATAATGATCGGTAAAGGTATTGTTCTGCTGCGGATCCAAAACCTCCAAAAGCGCGGACGAGGGATCGCCACGGAAATCGCTGCCGAGTTTGTCAATTTCATCGAGCATGAAAACAGGGTTGTTGGATTCCGCGCGCCTTAGCCCCTGAATGATGCGGCCCGGCAGAGCGCCAATGTAAGTGCGGCGATGGCCGCGGATTTCCGCTTCGTCACGTATGCCGCCGAGCGCGATGCGGACAAACTTGCGCCCGAGTGCACGCGCGATGGAGTGCCCCAGTGATGTCTTGCCTGTGCCCGGAGGGCCGACAAAACAAAGGATCGGCCCCTTGGAATCGGGTTTCAGCTTACGCACAGCCAGGTATTCGATAATGCGTTTCTTCGGTTTGGCCAGGCCGTAATGGTCTTCGTCCAGAATCTTGCGCGCCAGGGTAATATCCAGATTATCCGTGGTGGACTCATGCCAGGGCAATGCTGTCACCCAGTCGAGATAGGTTGAGGAAACCGTGTATTCGGCTGAGGATGAATGCATGCGGGACAGACGCTCTAGTTCCCGCAGAGCTTCTTTCTTGGCTTCATCGGGCAGATTTTTCTCGTCTATTTTTTTTCGGTATTCCTCTGTTTCCACGGTATTTTCATCGGTCTCGCCCAGCTCTTGTTTGATGGCTTTCAGCTGCTGACGCAGGTAGTATTCGCGCTGGTTTTTGTCAATATCGTCTTTCACCTTGGTCTGAATCTTATTGCCCAGTTCAAGAACTTCCATCTGGTGGTTCACCATGCGGGTCAGTTCCTTGAGACGCTGTTTGACATCGGCAAAATCCAGCACCTTTTGTTTTTCTTCCACCGGCGCATTAATGACCGACGTGATCAGGTCAGCCAGCGTTCCCGCCTCCGTGATGGACTTGGCCATGGGACCAAACTCCGGCGGTAAAAACGGCGAGAGCTTTAATATGCGGTCGAACAGCGATAGCAGATTAGACATCAGCGCTTCGGTTTCAATGTCTTTGACATCTTTGTCATCGATCAGTTTGATGCGCGCCTGCTGATAGGGTTTGCCTTCGACAAGCTCTTCTATCGAAAAGCGGCTGACACCCTGCAGGAGCAGCTGTGTGTGGTTTTCCGCCGTCTTAGCCATTTTGAGAATCACCGCGCAAGTTCCTACGCTATTCAAGTCAGTAATTTTATACTGATTCGGTATTTCAGGCTCCGATTTGGACATAATGAGACCCACCAGGCGGTCCTTGGTCATGGCCTCATCCACCAGCACCGACGCGTTGCCCGTTACCTCCAGCGGAATCATGGTTTTGGGAAATACGAGTACATTATTTAACGGAAGAATGGGAATCACTTCCGGGATATTAAAATTACTTTTATTTTCACTGACGCTTTGTTCCGTCATGATAACCTCCTGTTGTTGTCGAGAAACCAATCAGCTACTTTGTCGAGATGACCGACACGTGATGCGCTTTATGGACGGGCAGCTTACTCATCCTCACCATCAAAATACCGTCGGCGTAGGATGCCACTGCGGATTGTGCGTCCACCGGCGCGGGTAGTACAATGTTTCTTTCGAAATACCCGTGTGGTATTTCCGCCTGGCAATAGCGCCCGTTATGCAAAAGCTGAATCGCCTTGCGAATACCGGCGATTTTAATTTTTTTCCGGTCCACCTCGATATGCAATTCTTCCTTGTTAAGGCCGGCCATATCCGCAAGCACGATGACCTCCTCGGCCGATTCGTACATATCAATATTGGGCCGCCAGATGCATTCGTAATTTTTGAAGGCTGGACGTACCAGATGAAAGACTTCATCCACCGCTTTCTGAAACTCATCTTCAAAATTGCTGCCGAAATTAATTTTTATGTAAGTCATTCCCGCCGCCTCTCGGATCGGTTTTTTTGATAACTGCAAAAATTATAGTGATTCGATGACGATTTGTAAAGGCTGCCTTTCAACATCCGGACATCATGAAGAAATCGTCCTCTTGAGAAAAAGAAGGCAATAGGAGGCAATTATCCAAAAAATATAACTGGTTAAATGAATTATATTTTGATATGAAAGAGCCATTCTGTTAAATAAATTAACGTAATGGACATCCCTTCGCAAAGAATAGTTTTATCCTATCCAATACTACTTCGCTTCGATGACCCATAAGAAAGAGAAAAATGAAAAAAGATCATTTAAGAAACGTTGCCATTATTGCTCACGTTGACCACGGTAAAACCACCCTGCTCAACGCCATGCTCAAACAGACCGGCGTCTTCCGCGCTAATCAGGCGGTGGAGGATCGCGTGATGGATTCGATGGCGCTGGAAAAGGAACGCGGCATCACGATTGCCGCCAAAAATACCGCTGTGGACTATCATGGCGTAAAGATCAATATTGTTGATACACCCGGCCATGCCGATTTTGGCGGCGAGGTCGAACGCAGCCTGAACATGGTGGATGGCGCAATGTTGCTGGTCGATGCCAGTGAAGGTCCGCTGCCGCAAACCCGCTTTGTGTTAAAAAAAGCACTTGCTCTGCATCTGCCGATTATTCTGGTTATCAATAAAATTGACCGCCCCGACGCTCGCATTGAAGAGGTTATTAATGAAACGTACGATCTCTTTATTGATCTGGGAGCCGAGGAACATCAAATCGAATTCCCGATTTTATACACCAATTCCAAGATCGGCGTCAGCCACAAGAAGCTGGGTGACGACAGCACCAATTTACAGCCGCTTCTGCAAGCCATTATTGATTCCATCCCAGCGCCTGTAGGCGATGATGACGCTAATACGCAATTCTTGGTCACTAACCTGGATTATGATTCTTATGTCGGCCAGATAGCCGTCGGCCGCCTGCAAAGCGGAAAGCTGGAAATGAACAAACCATACAGCCTCTGCGCGAAAGATAAAATCGTAAGCGGTGTGAAGCTGTCCGCCCTTTATACATTTCACGGCCTGGCTAAAAAGCCGGTTACGGTCGCGGAGTCGGGTGATATTATCTCGCTGGCCGGTGTGGAAAATGTCACCATCGGCGATACGATTTCATCCTTTGAAGATCCACAGTCCCTGTCACGTTTGATCGTGGACGAACCGACCGTGTCGATGATGTTTTATGTCAACGATGGCCCCTTTGCCGGGACCGAAGGTAAATATCTAACATCGCGTCATTTGCTGGAGCGGCTGGAAAAAGAGTCGCTGCGCAATGTGGCTATCAAAATCAAAAAGCTGGATCGAACCGACGTGTTTGAAGT
>JAKLES010000290.1 GCA_022711575.1 Deltaproteobacteria bacterium
GGTAATGTGTACGCACATTTGGCGGTTTCCGCGGCCAGCGTTAAGCTGGCCGCATGGCAATAAGCATGGCAAAAACAATTAAAGAAGAAAGATTGCGATGGGTAGTCCCCATCGACCAGGGAAACATAAGGCTGGTTGACGCTATCAAGGTGTGCCCGCACAGCAAAAGAAGCCTGGAGCGGTGGCTGGCGGCATACCGGAAATTCGGAGAAATAGGTCTGGAACCAAAATCGACTGCGCCCAAAAGCAACCCGAATGAAACTCCGATCCGGGTTAAGGAACGAATAAAGGAAATTCGCGAGAAGAAGAAAGAATGCGCTTTGAAAATAAAATGGGATTTGGAGGATGAAGGAATAATGATCCACGAGCGTACTGTCGGTAAAATACTAAAACGGAAAAACCTGGTCCGAAAATACCGTACTGCCCGCCTGAAATGCAAATACATCAAAGCCGAACGCCAACCGGGAGATCTGATGGAGATCGACGTGAAATATGTCCCCGGCACAATAGACGGCAAAAAACACTATCAATACACCGCCATTGATTGCGCTTCCAAATGGCGCCGCTTGGCCGTTTTCGACGAACAATCAAGCTTTTGCTCGATCGAGTTCCTGAAAGAAGTAATACGGATTTTTCCGCATAAGATCAAGGCTGTTAAAACCGACAACCACTCGATCTTCACTAATTGGGCGGTTGGCGCAAACAAAAGAAGCGACCGGACGATAAAGCAATTGCATGGCTTGGATATTTTTTGCTCCGAAAACGGGATCGTCCATTACCTGATCGATCCGGGCAAACCGGCCCAAAATGGCACGGTGGAGCGTAGCCACCGCACCGATCAGGAAAAATTCTACGATGAAAACGAATTTAAGTCCTTCTCGGACTTGAAAAGAAAATTAGTTTGTTGGAATATGAAATACAACGATACAAAGCATTGCGGCTTAAAAGGCAAAACGCCGAATCAAATCTTGGCCGAAAATCATTAATTCCAAAACCGCCAAAAGTCCGTACCTAAAACA
>JAKLES010000291.1 GCA_022711575.1 Deltaproteobacteria bacterium
AATTACAAAATCAAGAGCTTCTCATGTTGGGATCAATTTCTGAGCATGGCATTTGCTCAACTCACTTACAGGGAAAGTCTACGGGATATCCAGGCGTGCCTGCGTGCTGCCAAACAAAAAACCTATCACATGGGCATACGCGGAAAGATCTCCCGCAATACATTGGCCCACGCCAATCAGACAAGAGACTGGCGCATCTATGCCGACTTTGCTCAAACACTCATTGGGAAAGCCAGACAACTTTATGCCAACGATTCATTCGGTATGGAGTTGGAGCAAACCATCTACGCACTGGATGCCACAACTATCGATCTTTGTCTGTCTCTCTTTCCATGGGCAACATTCCGCAAACACAAGGGAGCGGTGAAACTGCACACGCTTCTCGATCTGCGCGGCAACATTCCCACCATAGCTTTTATTACCAGCGGGAAAGTTCACGAAGTCAATATCCTCGACAAGCTGCCGATAGAAGCCGGTTCAATTTACATCATGGATCGCGGTTATCTGGATTATGCCCGTCTTTACAAACTGCATCAATCGGCAGCCTACTTTGTGACACGTGCCAAGAACAACGCCAGGTACGACCGGCGATATTATCAGGAGATCGACAAAACGTCCGGACTCAAATCCGACCAGATTATTACGCTGCACGGTTATTACGCCAAGAAAGATTATCCCGAAAGGCTCCGGCGAATCGCTTATTACGACGAAAAGCAAAACAAGAATCTGGTTTTCTTGACGAACAATTTCACGCTACCGGCACTAACGATCACAGAGATTTACCGCAAACGTTGGCAGATCGAGTTGTTCTTCAAGTGGATCAAACAGCATCTGCGAATCAAGTCGTTTTACGGCACATCCGAGAATGCGGTCAAAACACAAATATGGATTGCTATCTCCGTTTACGTCCTGGTGGCCATTATCAAAAAGCAGCTGAATCTGGAGCAAAGTCTCTATACAATTTTACAAATTATCAGCGTGACACTTTTCGAGAAAATACCG
>JAKLES010000292.1 GCA_022711575.1 Deltaproteobacteria bacterium
AAGCAAAGACCTTTCGAATACACCTGCGCCATTACCGCGGCGGCCGTCAAATCGAACTGGCGGGGCCCGGTTTTTCTGCAGGGCGATCACTTTCAGATGAACGCCAAGAAATTTTCCGCTGACGCAGATAATGAAACACAGACGGTTAAAAACTTGATTTGGGAGGCTATCGAAGCCGGATTTTATAACATCGACATTGACACCTCCACACTGGTTGATTTGTCTCAGCCCACGGTCAAAGATCAGCAGAGAACGAACTTTACACTCGCGGCTGAACTGACCACGATGATTCGCGATCTGGAGCCGGAAGGCATGACGATTTCCGTAGGTGGTGAAATCGGCGAAGTAGGAGGCAAGAACAGCACGGTCGAAGAGCTGCAAGTTTTCATGGACGGCTATCTGGAGGAACTCAAAAAGCGCGGCGATGCCTTCAAAGGGATCAGCAAGATCAGTGTCCAGACCGGGACGACGCACGGCGGTGTGCCGCTGGCCGACGGCACGGTCGCGAAAGTCAAAATTGATTTTGACGTTTTGCAGAAACTATCCGAAATCTCCCGTTTGCAGTATGGGCTCGCCGGCGCTGTTCAGCATGGCGCTTCGACGCTGCCTGATGAAGCGTTTTACCGCTTTCCCGCCACCGGCACCGCCGAGATTCATCTGGCGACCGGGTTTCAGAATATGATTTTTGACAGCAAAAGTTTTCCGGGTGAGCTGCGGGTGAAGATTTATGATCATCTGAAAGCAAATATGAAAAACGAATGGAAGGAAAAAGATACGGAAGAGCAGTTCATTTATAAAACCCGCAAAAAAGGCTTCGGACCGTTCAAACTGGAATTGTGGCATCTGCCGGAAGATATCCGCAATGGCATCTGCGCCGAACTGGAGCGTCAATTTGCCTTCTTGTTTGACAAGCTCAAAGTCAACGGCACCAGGCCTGTTCTCGACCAATATGTTCAGCCGGTCGATGTGCCGCTGAAAATGCCTGCAGCGTTGAAGTAATT
>JAKLES010000293.1 GCA_022711575.1 Deltaproteobacteria bacterium
GAGGTCTGAGAAGTCTCCGGCAGCCTCGACCCGGTTGGCGAGGGCAAACCTCTGGTCGATGGTGAGGCCCAGGGACACCATGAGGTTTATGACTTTGGCTACACGCCTGCTGAGGGTTGGGTTTACCATAATTTTTTCCTCAATTCAGAAATCTCTTTTCTGCTATCTGACTGCATGTCCTTAAGCACTTCTATTTTAGTTGTCGCCTTCGTGCTCTTATCTAACTCTAACTCTTTGATCCTCTTGTTCATATCAGATATATTGCTTTCTATTCGTTCTATGGATTTCAAGGCATTTAGTTGCTCAATGCTGATTGATTCTTTGTGGACGTATAATGCCTTTCTATTAATCACGACCATATAATTCTCGCTTGGAATGTCAATTGCATCATACCCCTTAAGAGCAGCGAACTTTCCAGGATCGTTGGCCACAATCATCTTTACTGAATTTTCAGCACTGAACCTCAGATATAAGTCCTTATCTCCTTTTGGTATAGCTGACAATTTTTTAGCTGATTCAGCAGATAACTCATTTAAGTAATCACTCATCTCTCTTTTCAGATCGTCTATAGTTATTATTTTAGCATCTTTATCTATAGCCATCCGGATTATGCAACCGTCTTCGCTACCAGCATATCCAGATACTATGTCGATCTGTCTGGGGCCATAAGCAGTATATGTACCGTCTCCATAGATTCCTGTTCCGGCGAAATATTCTCCTGACTTGAACTTATCGGCAAAATCCTTCTGACTTACACCCCTCCACAGTTCTCTGTGTCCTTCTGCAACGATTTTATCTAACTCGTCAGGGGATACTAATTTGGGTAAACCATCAAACTCATTAGATTTAACGATATCAGATAAGAACATGTCCTGGTTATCGATTTTTGAAAAGACAGAGGGGTCTCCAGACATATATTTGGTGACGTACTTATCGACAACTTCGGACTCGTCTATTCCTATCACCTTCCTTTCCAGCTTCGGCCTCTCGATC
>JAKLES010000294.1 GCA_022711575.1 Deltaproteobacteria bacterium
CTCAAAAGGGTTCAGGATTTCAAGTTGTTTTGTGAGAGCAAGTTTGACCGATTGATCGATGTATTTTGATTCCATGATTCTTTGATAAGGTGTTTTGGGTTGATCATGTTTTTTGATCGTTTTAGAGCTGATGCGTTCTTTTTCAATCAATTTAACTGAGGGCAGAAAGAAGTTGTGAAAGAGTCTCCATTCGTTGCGGTAGAGATTGTTCATGAGCGGGACCACCTTGGGATTGTCTAATCGCTGATACCCCAGCCACTGGCGGACATGCGTCCAGTTTTTTTGTTCGATGTGGGCATTGTCGTCTTTGTGATAAGCCCTGCTGCGGGTAAAGTTTATGGGCTGTTTACGATCCGTAAAGTGCCGCAGGAGATGATGGTTGAGAAACTCACTGCCATTGTCGGAATCAAAGCCCAGGAGAGGAAACGGGAGCATTTTTTCGACATCTTTGATTTGTTCCAGAACACCTCTTTCTCCTTTGCCCCAGACCGCTCTTTGTTCTGTCCAGCCCGTGGCAATGTCGACAAAGTCAATGGTGTAGGCAAATATCCCCATGAGAGAATCACCGCAATGGGCAACGGTGTCAGCCTCAAGATAACCGGGACGTGATTCCTCCCATTGATTCGTGTTGATGGGGATTTGTTTTCGCAGCAGCGTGCCCGGCTTGGTCGTTGATTTCCCTCTTTTCTGATACTGAATCCGGACGGGCTTGAGAATCCGGTCGATGGTTGACGGGGATATGGCCAAAAGAGCCATGATAATATCTTCTGCCAGATAGCCGAAATGCTCGCTGTATTTAGGCAGCCACAAGGGTAAAATGGCCTTGAGTCTTTTGGAACAGGGAAGATTGGCTGAAAGCCAGATCTGTTTGAGCGGCCGGATAATAGGTTCCTTATTGTAAACAGAAGGCTTTCCCCTTTTCTTGGCCTTGGGCTTGGTAAACCGCTTATACCCTTTTAATCGCCGGATGGCGTGTTTCCGATG
>JAKLES010000295.1 GCA_022711575.1 Deltaproteobacteria bacterium
TGCAATCCCCATGCAATGCCGAATCCCTGAACAATGCTTAGGCCGACGGTACCATAACGGGTATATTGTGTAATTTTTCTGCGTCCGTTTTCACCTTCTTTGGAGAGTTTTTCCAGATGCGGAATAGCCACCGTTAATAAATTAATGATGATGGATGAGGTGATATAGGGCATAATACCCAAAGCAAAGATTGAAAAACCGCGAAGCGCACCGCCAGCAAACAAGTCCATCAATCCCAGCATCGATCCTTTTGCGTGCTCAAAAAACGCCAGCAATGCCATATTGTCAATTCCGGGGGTTGGAATGAATACACCGACACGGTAAACCGCCAAAAGAAGCATGGTAAACAAGATTCTTCTCTGCAATTCAGGTATTTTAGAAACGCCGCCTAATCCCTCTAGCAATTTAAATTACCTCTTCAACAGATCCGCCTGCAGCGGTGATTTTTGCTTTTGCGACTGAACTGATTTTAGCCATTTTCACAGTAACCGGAAAATCAATATTGCCTTTGGCCAGAATCTTAATGCCGTCACCCTTTTTCTTGACAAGTCCACTCGCTAAAATTGCCGTTTCATCAATGACGGCGCCCTTTTCAAATATACGACTTAAATCCATCAGGTTCACAGCAACGTAACTTTGCCGAAACGGATTGCGGAAACCTCTTTTCGGCAATCTTCGGGACATGGGCATTTGACCGCCTTCAAAACCATCCCGCGTATAACCACCCGAACGGGCGTTCTGGCCCTTATGACCTTTGCCGGATGTTCCTCCGTGGCCGGAAGCATCGCCGCGGCCGACTCTTTTCCTTTTTTTTGTCGCTCCGGCGGGCGCTTTCAGAGAACTCAAATCCATAGCCTACTCCTTTGACTCTTCCACAGAAACGAGGTGGATCACTTTATTAATCATGCCACGGATCTCCGGGGTATCCACCAGAGTCACAGTGCTGTTTAATTTATTCAGTCCCAAACC
>JAKLES010000296.1 GCA_022711575.1 Deltaproteobacteria bacterium
ACGACCGCCTCCTGTTCGAGGGCGATGCCGCCATCCTGGCGGAAGTAGACAGGGTAGTAGTCATCCCCGATCTTCATGAACTCCATATCCGGATCCCGCATGAGGTCGCCGTTCTGCTCGAAGTAATGGGCAACGCTGTAAAGCGCTCCCTGCTCCGTCAGTCGGAGCTTCTCGACGTGGACCGCCATGTAGGCGCCCTCTGAATTGTCGATGACCCGATGCCCTCCGGTGTGGAGTCCCTTCGTCAGGAGGTCCATGACCTCCCGCGCCTTTCCGCTCAACGCTTTCATCTCCTTTCCTCCTTTCTTTTTTCCGTTCAGTCCCTTGAAAACAAAAAAGGTCCGGCGTTTTCCCAACGACAGACCTTCTCGCTTCAGTACGTGTTCAGTTTTTATACTTGAAAATTCCGGGAAATGTTCCCGCTGCCTTCAACCGATGTTTTCCTGGAAAGGGGATCGTCTCATGAAACAAGACAGACCGATCCCTTGGTGACAATTTTAATCTTACTCGACTTCCTGCCGCGCCCGGCAGTCTGAAACATCCGGCTGGTTACGGATGAGTTCGGCCCCAGATGGGGGTTCTCCTTTAAGGGAGATCAATAAAAATATTTCGTATCCCGGAATGTCCGGGAATTTACTTCTTTTTGCCTTTCTCCTCGGCTTCGGCGCCGTCCTCCCGGCTCTCCATTCCTTTCGGAGGACGGTAGGGGACGCCGGCCTTATCGCAGATACGGGCGGCGCTCCGGTTCAACCCCTCGACCGCCTTCTGGTAGTCTTCCAGAAGCGGAAGGACCTCCGGGGTCGTGAAGCGGATCAGGAGGCCGTTTCTCAAGATGCGGATCGCCTTGTCGGCGCTCCTCACGATGTCGAGGACCCGGTGGGTATCGGACGTCCTGGTGATGATGACCCTCGTATCCCGCTCCCTGGCCAGGGAGACTTTTCTTTCGATCCGGTCGGTC
>JAKLES010000297.1 GCA_022711575.1 Deltaproteobacteria bacterium
CTATCCGACTGATCCGCATACGCTTTCTCTAATGGTATCCATTAGAACCAGCCTCGCCCCAGCGCCAAGGCGAACGCTCGCAGCTTGCCTCAAAATCACGAAAAATGGCTAATGGACAATCTGGGGTAAAAAGACTGGCGGCTTGCGCCGCCATGGGATTGTTTACTCGCTTGACACAGGCCGACTAATGGGTGGCCCCTTTAATCCGCAGGAGAAATGAACATGGCTTTTGTGAATGAATACGCTTCACCCGAGGATGTAAAAATATACGACCTAGATGGAATTAATCAGCGATTTGGAAAAGACCCAGCTCTTCGATATCAGTGGACTATTGATCGGGAAAGAAACGTTTTCTTGATATGGATGGAGGCAGGGAGGGAGGAATTTGCCGCTCGACAAACATTTTTGCTGTGGTGGCAGGGTATTTCTGTGTTCGTTCGCCTGCTAAGTGCAACTACCGGAACACTGGACAGCCAAGTGACCAGTCGGTGGCAGCTCCAACAGATCGATCTTTCTCCTGAACTTGATGCTAAGCGCACCGAAATTCTTGAAACACTTAAAGATTCTCTCGTAGCCTACAAGGTCTCCGGGATTGGATTCCCCGTGCCTCGGCACATTGCAGTATTTGAGTTCTGATCCACAGGGAGACAAGAAAAATGGCCTACACAGCAAATGACGCTATTGCACTCCTGACCAGCGAACCAGAAAGATTTACCACCAAAGCTGATTTGATCGGCTTACTATTAACCCGGCAATCAAATAGTCGATTGTGATATAATGCTGGGCATGGAAAAGTTGGATGCCCGTAAATTGCCCCGTGATGCCCAAGACGAAATGCGTCGGCAGGCGATGCGGATGCGTGAAGAACTTAAGTTGCCTTGGAAGGAAATCGCAAGGGTGGTTGGCGTGCATGTGAGTACGGTCATTGGCTGGTCCAAGCGTTATTCAATGGAAGG
>JAKLES010000298.1 GCA_022711575.1 Deltaproteobacteria bacterium
CCATGTGCCCTGGTGGGTTATCATCAGTCTGTCGAACTGGAAGTTGAGGAAGACTACTGCCGGGAGCACGACATCGAGATTCAACGGCGCGTTACCGGCGGCGGCGCCATCTATATGCATGAAGGCACGCTGGGCTGGGCTATCTATGCCGATAAACATTCGCCGGGTATCCCGGCGGATCGAAGCGAAATGTATGCCCGTATGTGCGAGAGTGTCGCGTTAGGTCTGTCTCGGTTGGGGGTGCAGGCGAAGTTCCGGCCGAAAAACGACATCGAAGTCAATGGCCGCAAAATATCCGGTACGGGCGGAACCGAGCTGGATGGCGCTTTTATGTATACGGGCAGCCTATTGATCGATTTTGACGTGGACACCATGATCCAGTGCCTCAAACTGCCTATAAAAAAGCTGGAAGACAAACAGGTTCAGTCGTTCCGGCAGCGTGTGACAAGTCTGCGCGAAGAGCTGGGCTATGTGCCTGGTCTTCAGATCATCAAAAAGGCCCTTCTGGATGGGTTCAGTGAGGTTTTCGGCATAACGTTCGCTGCCGGAGACTTTAATGATAAGGAGCTGGCTCTGCTTGAGCAGGAGGCCACTCGTTTTAAGTCCGAGGAATGGATCCGCGGCGGGAGAAACATCGCTCAAGACAACGCCTTGAAGATCAGCGACTACAAAGCACCGGGGGGCTTGATCAGAATTGCATTGAGGCTGGATCAGAATCGTAAACGCATAAAAAGTGCGTTCATTACCGGTGATTTTTTTGCCTATCCGGAGCGGGTCATTCTCGATCTGGAGGCATTTTTAAGGAATACCTCAAGCGAGAAGTCTGATGTTTTTGAGAATGTCCGCCTCTTCTTCAAGACGCAAAGCATTCAGATTCCGGGGATTGATGAGGACCATATGGGCGAAGCGTTATATCAGGCCATATCAGACGGCTCTGCCGGATGAAGTTTAACGC
>JAKLES010000299.1 GCA_022711575.1 Deltaproteobacteria bacterium
AGCATGAAACTTTACATAATGCTATGAGTTGCAGGTGTAATCCTGAAGAGGAGAAAATTATGACTCATCCAATATTTCTGAAGCGAGTTATATTGACAAACTATAGCCCTGAAGGAGGCCAGCCATGAATCCAAATAACTACGCAAGCGTGAAGGCCAGCAAGAGGCTGGTAGAGGCGGGGATTGTGCTGGAGACGGAAGCGGGATGGTACAAGATTTATCGGCCAGGATGCCATAGCTTCGACATGGTTCTTTCACTGCGATCAGGGAATGAAAAGTTTTACGGAGATAACTTTCCCGCCCCCTCAATGGCCGAGGTGTGGAGGGAGTTACCGGAAACCATTGATGAATACGACCTTACGTGTGAAAAGATTTTCAACGGAGGAATGCAGGCTGGATACACAACATGTGATGTGTCAGGATTAAGATGGAAAGTATTATTCAACGCTGCCAACCCCACCGACGCCTTGATTGATCTTCTGATTTGGGCAAGGAAGGAGGCAAGCCATGAGTCTTGAATGCGAGCACGGCGATCGGGCCGTTGGGATGAGGTTCAGAAAAAATGGTTTCAAAATCGTTGATCCTGTTCCTGTTCCTTGCCGCCATACCGCAAGCGATTACAGGAGGTGAAAGTATATCTCAAATGAAGGAATAAATTATGAGAACGCTTGAAGAAATTATTGAGGATGCAAAAGACGGTCAGATGCCGAGTCATGAAGAGTGTTATTATGCGATGCTGACATTCGAGGCATTGATGTGTTTCGACCATCGTGATCTGAGGAACGTGGTGCATAAACCACGGGCATATCCACCACCAGGAATAGTAGTAAAAGAAAGTTTTCATCGCCTGAAGGCTGCGCTTTCACGCTCACCAAAGGAATGGATTGGACCGGAGTATGATCCAAAAAATCACGATTATCAGCAGATGAGAAAAGCTGCGATCAGGTTT
>JAKLES010000003.1 GCA_022711575.1 Deltaproteobacteria bacterium
ATGGGATAGGGAGTACAATGGGAGAGAACAGCATGACGCTCAATGACTTTCTGGACATCGTGAAGCGCCGGAAAAATTTTATTATCTGGCCGGCGCTGGCGATATTCTTCACGGCGGTCCTCGTGGCTTTCCTGATTCCGCCGACCTATCGTTCCACCTCCACCATCCTCATCGAGGCACAGGATATCCCCCGGGAATACGTCATGAGCACCGTGACGAGTTATGCGGAAGAGCGACTTCAAACGATCAACCAGCGAATCATGAGCACCACCAGGCTCATGGAGCTTATCAACCAATTCAACCTTTACGCGAATGTGCGCAAGAGTTGGTCCATTGAGCAGATTGCCGAGAAGATGCGCCGTGACATCAAGTTTGAGACGATGAGCGCTGATGTGGTTAATAGGTATGGTAGATCAGGCAGTGCCACCATTGCCTTCAGCGTTGCGTACGAAGGCAATAAGCCTGATGTGGTCCAGCAGGTGGCCAATGCCCTGGCTTCCCTGTACCTTGAGGAAAACCTGAAAATCCGTGAACAGCAAGCCACCGGGGCAACACGCTTCATCCAAGAGGAAATGAACAGCCTTCAGGCAAAGCTTGCGGAAACGGACGCCAAACTGGCGACCTTCAAGTCCCGCAACCTGGGAGCCCTACCGGAGATGGTCCAGCTCAACCTCCAGAACGTGGACCGGATTGACCAGGATATTACCCGGCTCAACGACCAGCTCCGGACCCTCAAGGAGCAGGAAAAATACATCAAGTCCCAGAACCCTGACAAAAATCGGCTCCAGGACCTCCGGGCACAGCTGACCGATCTTGAGACTCGCCTTACGGATCAACATCCCGACGTGGTCATCATCAAGAAAGAAATCGCTCAGCTTGAGCGGCGCGTCAATAAAGCGGAACAAGAAGGAAAAGAGAGTAGCGACTCTTACAACCACGCTTACAGCCAGTATGCTGCACAACTCTCCAACATCCAGTCCGAAATACGATCCATCGAGTTTCAGCTCGATACAATGACCAGAAAGCGAAACGTTTACCTGGGGCGTGTGTCCGCAAGCCCCGGCGTGGAGGAGCAATACAGGAACCTCCTGATGGAGCGGAACAACACGCAGGCCAAGTACGAAGATCTCATGAAGAAGGGTATGGAGGCCAATGTCGCCTACGGCATGGAGAAGGGTCAACTGGGTGAACGATTCACGCTCATCGAGCCCGCGCTCATGCCCGTGAAACCAGTGAAACCCAATATCCCGGCCATCCTGCTTATAGGCTTCATCCTGGGTATCGGGAGCGGCATCGGGGCGGCGTCCCTAAGGGAATTCAGTGACCATTCCGTCCGAACCAAGGAGGCCCTGGCCGAGGCCACTTCCATGACTGTCCTTGCGGGTATTCCGGAGATCGGAATTCAACAGGATATCGACCTGGCCAAGAAACAGCGCTCGACCTGGATTATCGTCATTATTGCCGTCATCCTGGTGAGTCTGGTGATCGTTCATTTCCTGGTCATGGATCTGGATGTGTTGTGGGCCCGCTTCACCCGAAAACTGATCGGGATCGTTCCGGGCTTGTCTCCGTAATTAAGCCCAAAGTGCATTACCCCATGTAAATGGGAATCCAGATGTTACGAAGAATGGAGTTTTTCATGAGTTTCAAAAACCTTTTCTCCCGAAGCAAAAAGGGTGAACCAACAATAGCCTATGTTCCGGCGAAGCCCGTGTCTCCGCATCCGCTGCCGGAAAAAGAAAAGACGGGCTGGTTCTCCCCGGTTTACAACCAATCCCGAGCCATCAAACTCGATCCGAACACTCTGGAGAAAAATCGGCTTGTGGCCATGATGCCCGACCGACCTGAGAATGATTTTTACAAAGTCCTTCGCACCCGCATTATGAACCGCACTCACAAGCAGGGGGGCAAATCCATCATGATTACCAGTGCCCTGCCCGGCGAGGGTAAGACCGTTACCTCCATCAACCTCGCTTTGTCATTTACCAAGTTGTACGAGCACACCGTACTGCTCGTGGATGGCGACCTCCGGATGCAGCAAGTGCATAAGCTTCTGGGTTACAAAAGCGATAACGGCCTTCAGGATTACTTCCTTGCTGATAAGCCATTATCTGATCTTATTGTATGGCCCCATGTTGAAAAGTTCACGGTGATCTCCGGGGGGGAGACGATCCAGGCAAGCAGCGAGATTCTTACGTCGCCGCGAATGAAGGCACTGGTGGAGGAGATGAAGAATCGTTATCCGGAGCGCTATATCTTTTTCGATGCGCCCCCTATTCTCATCAGCGATGATGTCATGGCTTTTGCACACATGGTGGATTGGATCATCGTTGTCGTCCAGGCGGGAAAGACATCCATGCAGGACGTCAATCGCGCGCTCGATTTACTCCCGGATGAGAAGATACTGGGCCTAGTTTTAAACCGCCAGACCAGTCAGCTTAAGCGGTATGGATACGGCTACTATGGCTACGGTTACGGCTATGGCTATGGATACGGCCAGAAACCACCTAAACCATCCTGAACCAGCTGTGTTTGTCGTGCCTAATTGCCACGGCGAAGAATAAAAAAAGCCACCGGGCATTTACCCGGTGGCTTTTTTTATTTTCTGTGAAACTTGAACCTACAGAGGGCTTAAGCTTTGAATTTACGACGCAAACCCACCAGACCCAGAAGGCCGGTACCGAGGAGCCAAAGCGCAGTGGGGATAGGGGTAGCGACCAACACATCCTGAGCAAAACCGCCGTTAGCGTCAGTAAGATTTAATACGGCAACATTGTAAGCACCATTGTTGTCAGCGAACGCATTACCAAACTTATTATTTACCAAATTGTAATAGGAGTTGGCTGCGCCACCTTCGCCTTCAAGATACCAAATTGCGTTTTGGAGTAAAGCGGCTGATGCTTCACGCTCTGCCTCTGTTCCGTTGAAAGCGTAGTTTACGAGTGTCCCTTTTGCAAATTCGGAATAGAGATATGCTGTGCCTATCGAAATAGGATCACCTGCCAAGCCTACACCACCCGTAATTGCATTGGTGTTAATAGCGGCATTATAAGTTCCGTTAGCGTAAACATGCTCACCAACTTCTAGGCAAAAAGTCTGAAATGTTGCAGTTCCCGCCAGACTGCTTTTCCCAGGCACGTAATTACCCAGAACCCAAGACAGATCGGCACTCGGTGCTAATGTGAATTCACCACCTAATCCCGTTTGATAGGGTCCATACCCATTTATAAATGTAACCTGGCTTGCCATCGCCATCGTTGTCAGTGTTAAAAACACGGACAACACCATAACCGAAATTAATTTTTTCATTTATCTCCTCCTCCCGTTTTACTTTATTAAAAGTTTACGAATCATGCAATTATTTAAATTATTTTCAGCAATGTTCATGCCATAAATAATTACATAATTATATTAATATGTTACGATAACGCCATGTTGTCCGTTCGTCAAAATTGTAAAATAAATCGACACTTTCCAGGCATGCAAAATGCCTGATATTCTCATGAATTGATAATTATCAAGCACTTATGTGGTATTTATACATTGTAAGTAAATCCGACGTTTAAAAAAGATGCCCTTAAGACTCGGAAAGGTGTCGTTGCTGAAAGTTGTGGTGTGCTTTGTCATAGTAGTCCGGGATTGGATGGAATAGCTCTTCCCGGAGCTTTTATCCTGCCCCATTTCAAATGTCGAAATTCTTTACAATGTTAATAAATAAAAATTTATTGATTCATATTAGGAAGATATATCCTTTCTTTACTGCTGCTCACGGCTATAGCATGCGTAACTATTTTAAATTATAAAACATAAGCCAATATATCGATAATATTTTGTAATTTCATGTATATAGATAAGAAAGGAAGCGATCGTGTTTTTTTTAGTGTCGGGTTATTTTACAAAACATATATCTCTTATTTTTCAAATCTTTCGATGCTTAAACAGGACAGAAAAAAATAATTTAATATTAATAAGAAACATTAAGGTGTTATGATTACGTGAACCATGAGCAAAGTTAGATATAAAAATTTTGGAACAAATATTGAAAGCAAGTGCTAAGACCAAATTTTTTACAAAATAAATCAAGGAGGTCTTTTGTGAAACTGAAAAAACATTTTAGCGGATTAGGAAAGAGAATGATCCTTTTCTTCTGTTTGCTTTCTTTTCTTCTTTTCGCAACCAACGCATTTGCTGATTTTTACTATTTCAACCTCACGATAGCCAATAGCGGTCTTAATGGAGGCTTGACGGATGATTACGCAAGGGTGACTGTTGAGCTAACGGATGCAAGTCTTGATCAAGCAACTATTACCTTTGAAGCCCTGGCCGGTTACAAACTGAAAAACAACCAGCTTGGTGTGCAGCTTAATGTTAATTCAACCAATTTTGTTAGTAATCCTCTTAGCGATTCAGGCAATATTAGTGAGTTTGGTTTTTTTAATGCTACCTACGGTCCAGATGGCGGCATCTATGACTCTTTTAGTTTCACCATCGATAATAATAGTGGAATTGATTGGCAATACGCATCAGATGTTCTCGTCCCCAACTGGGAAGGTTATCTCGCTGCTGCCCACATGATTCCGGTGGGTGCGGGTGGTAAACCAACTGGCGCCAGCACAGGCTATGCAGCCGGTCCAGGCAACCCCGTTCCCATCCCCGCTGCCATATGGCTCCTCGGTTCCGGTTTAATCGGACTGGTAGGACTAAGGAGAAGGTTTAGGAAGTAAAAAATACCTCAGCGTTTTAATTTCAGAAAGGCAGGGTCATAAATGATCCTGCCTTTTTCATGAGAAAGCCAAAATCTTTTCTATCGTTTCAGTTCGCCTACCGGCCCTGCCGGGCGGTAAATATTGCTTGCATTGCCTGTTTGTATATGGTAGTTGAATTTCCAACCATCACTGAAAGTTGTATGCTGAAGTGGGCTTTCGCCCACTTTTTTATTTTCTGAAGCGATTGATATGTACGATGATTTAAAAGACAAAATATGGCAGCTGGCCGAGCCGATTGCAGCATCCGAAGGAATGGAGCTGATTCATGTCGAATGCCTGAAAATGCATTCACGCTGGGTTTTCCGGCTTTACCTGGACAAGGAAGGCGGCGTAACGCTTAACGACTGCACCGAGGTCAGTAATCAGTTGGGTGATGTCCTGGATGTTCATGATCTGTCCCGCGGACCTTATACTTTGGAAGTCTCATCGCCGGGTCTTGACCGCCCTATTTCGCGCGATCAGGACTTTCAGAAGTTCCAGGGCGCCAAAGTAAAAATCAAGACCCAAAACAAAATTGACGGCATGAAGAATTTTCAAGGCACACTGGTGGATTTTGTGGAAGAAAGCGGCTGGAAGATTGTCCGAATTGATGTGGCGGGTAAAATATACAACATCCCGAAAAACGAAATTGTCAAAACCAATCTGGTGGATGACAAAGCTATGGTCTCAGAGTGAAAAATGCCGACAGGCTGAAATTATATACAGCCCGAGAGAGAAAAAGGGAGGAATTTGTCAATGTTGCAAGAGCTTAAACGTCTGATCGAGCAGATGGGTAAGGACCGGGGTATCGACAAACTCATCATTACAGAAGCCCTCGAGGCCGCCATGCTGACGGCAGCACGCAAAAAGCTGGGGCCGGATGTGGATATTGAAGCCCACTACAATGATGATGCCGGGGAAATTGAGGTTTTCCAGTTTAAAACGGTTGTTGATAAAGTGCTCGATCCTGAAACACAAATTTCCAAAGGGGATGCCAGAAAAACCCTCGATGAAGGGGCGGAACCGGGTGACTCTTTGGGCATGAAGATCGAAACCAGTTCCTTTGGCCGTATTGCCGTGCAAATGGCCAAGCAAATCATTATTCAAAGGGTTAAAGATGCGGAAAGTAACAATATCTATGATGAATACAAGGACCGCAAGGGAGAGCTGATCAATGGTTTTGTTCAGCGTTTTGAAGGCGGCAACATTATTGTGAACCTGGGACGGGCGGAAGGCGTCGTGCCGCCCATGGAACAGATTCACCGCGAAACCTACAAGCGCGGCGAACGCATCCGGTCTTATCTCTTTGAAGTGAAAAAGAACTCAAAAGGCGCGCAGATCCTTCTGTCGCGCACGCACCCCGCGTTTCTGAAAGCGCTTTTTGAAGTGGAAGTGCCGGAAATTTCCGAAGGTCTGATTGACATTGTCAGTGTAGCCCGCGAGCCGGGCAAGCGCGGGAAAATCGCCGTGAAGGCCAAGGACAAGGACATCGATCCGGTGGGCGCCTGCGTGGGAATGCGTGGCACGCGCGTGCAAAGCGTTGTCCAGGAACTCCGCGGTGAAAAGATCGATATCATTCCCTACACGGAAGACGCGGCGAAGTTTGTCAGTAGCGCCTTGTCGCCCGCCAAAGTCAATCGGGTGTTTGTTGATGAGGAAAACCGAGCGATGACCGTCATTGTTCCCGATGATCAGTTGTCGCTGGCTATTGGGAAAAACGGTCAGAACGTTCGTCTGGCGGTTAAGTTGACCGGTTGGAAAATCGATGTGAAAAGCGAAACCATGGCTGCTGAAAAGGACGACGATGGACAGAAGGCGTTGACTAAGATCCCCGGCATCGGGCCGGCAATGGCGGAGAAACTCTTTGCCGAAGGCATCAAGAGTATCGCGATGCTGGCGGCGATGGAGCCGGAAGCGCTTTCCGAGATACCGGGCGTTGGTGAAAAAACGAGCAAGGAATGGATTGAAGAAGCCATCAGGCTTTTGGACGAGGAAACGAGCGATAGTAAAAAAGCGTAATTTTTTTCAGGGACCCAATATTTAATTTGAGGGAGTTTCGGGAATGGCGAAAAAGCGAGTTCACGAGTTGGCCAAGGAACTTGGTCTGGAGAATAAGGATCTGATTGCTCATCTGGAAAGATTAGGCATCACGGTTAAATCCCATGCCAGTACTTTGGAAGATAACGAGGTCGAAAGAGCCAAGGAGGACTTGCAGGCCACGTCGCCGCGGCAAATTGTCGAGGAAAGAATTAAAACCACGGTTATTCGCCGCCGCGCGGTGCGGACACCGGTTGAGGCCGCCCCGGCCGAAGAAACCCTTGAGGAAAAAGAAGAAAGATCGGCAGCCGAAAAAGCCGCAGTGCCCGTCGCTCCGAAAAAAGAGGCTGCCCCTGCCGCGGCCGAAATATCCGAAGCTAAAAAAACAAAAGAAGAGCCGCCGACCTTGCAGCCGGCCACACCTGTCGAAGAAGGCAAACCGCAAGTTAAGAAGGAAGAGCCGTCCGCGGAGGAGATCAAACCGCCTGCTGAGCCGGCGTTGCAGGCAAAGCCCGTGCAGACGACGCCTTTGGCCACACTGGAAAAACCCAAACAGCCGCCGGTAATTCTCCCGGTGAGGCCGCCCATGATGTCGCGGCATAAGATCATCAAGCCGGATGAAAAAAAGGAAAGTCCGGCTAAAGCTCCTCTGAAGCCTGGGGAAAGAATTGTTACCCCGCCGCCGGAGAAAATCATCAAAAGAGAATTCGAAAAACCCAAGAAAAAAGGCAAAGGGCCGGTCGAAGTCTTCATTGAGGAGGAAAAAGAAGTTCCACGCCGCAAAGTGTTAGAGAAGAAAATTGAAAAGAAGTTAAAAAAAACCGATGACGATCGGGAAATTGTTTTCAGCAAATGGCGCGAAGAGAAAAAAGCCGCGCCCATCCGAATGAAGAAAACCGAAATTACGGTGCCCAAAGCCATCAAGCGACGCATCCGTGTGGGTGAAACGATTACCACCGGAGAACTGGCCAAAAGAATGGGCGTCAAGGTTGGTGATGTCATCAACAAGTTGATGGGGATGGGCGTGATGGCCACGATTAACCAGTCCATTGATTTTGACATTATTACGTTGGTTGCCTCCGAATTCAGTTTCCAGGTGGAAAAAGCAGAAGTGGAATTTGAAGACACGATGTTGAAACCGCAAGCCTCAGAAGAAAATCTTAAGCCGCGGGCGCCGATTGTTACCATCATGGGCCATGTTGATCACGGCAAGACGTCACTTTTGGACGCGATCCGCCAGACGAATGTCATTGACGGCGAGGCGGGCGGCATCACCCAGGCCATTGGGGCGTATCATGTGCATATCAATGGCCGTGACATTGTTTTTCTGGATACACCCGGCCATGAAGCCTTTACCGCCATGCGTGCGCGTGGCGCCCAGGTCACGGACATCGTGGTTCTGGTGGTTGCGGCGGACGACGGCGTTATGGATCAAACCATTGAAGCCATCAATCACTCCAAAGTGGCCGGTGTGCCGATCATCGTGGCCATCAATAAAATTGACAAACCGGGCGCCGAACCCGAAAAAATCAAGCAGGCCCTCACTGAACATGGGCTTCTGTCCGAGCAGTGGGGCGGTGATACGATCTTCTGCGAGGTATCCGCCAAGAAGAAAACCGGCATTGAAGAACTGCTGGAGATGATCCTTTTGCAGGCGGATGTTCTGGAACTCAAGGCCGATCCCGATATGTCTGCACGCGGCATTATCATTGAAGCCAAACTGGACCGGGGCCGCGGGCCGGTGGCGACTGTGTTAATTCAGCAGGGAACGTTGCATGAAGGGGACGCTTTCGTCTCCAAAACCGAATTCGGCCGTGTCCGGGCGATGATCAACGATCAGGGCCGTCGCGTCAAGGAAGCCGGGCCCGCCATGCCGGTGGAAGTCATTGGATTTTCCAGCGTGCCCCAGACAGGTGCGGAATTCGTCTGCGTGGAAGATGAGAAGAAGGCCCGGAATATTTCCGATTACTGGATTCGAAAAACACGTGAAAAAGAGCTTTCCGCTTCTTCAAAAATTACCCTGGAGCAGTTGTATCAGAAGATCAAAGAGGGTGTGAAAGATTTGAACGTCATTATCAAAGGCGACGTGCAGGGCTCTATCGAAGCGATTTCCGATGCCCTGTATAAGCTCTCTACGGAAGATGTTCAGCTCAAAGCCATTCACAGTTCCACAGGAGCGATCAGTGAAACGGACATCATGCTGGCCTCCGCGTCCAACGCGATCATTATCGGATTCAATGTGCGTCCGGATGCCCGCGTGAGTGAATTGGCACAGCAGGAAGGTGTGGAAATCAAACTCTACGACATTATCTACAATGTCATTGCGGATGTCCGTGCGGCAATGGAAGGCCTCCTCGAGCCGGAATACAAAGAAGTGGTGCAGGGACGCGCCGAAGTCCGTGAACTCTTTAAGGTGCCCAAGGTCGGCATCATCGCCGGTTGTCATGTGACGGACGGGAAAATTCCCCGCTCAGCAGGCATTAAGTTGGTGCGGGACAGTGTGGTCGTTTTCGACGGCAAAATTCTTTCTCTGAAACGCTTTAAAGACGACGCCAGAGAAGTACTGGCCGGGTTTGACTGTGGTATAGGCATTGAAGGTTATAACGACATCCATGTAGGGGATGTGATTGAATCGTATATCATGGAGACCCTGGAAAGAAAACTGTAAGGCGGACGGCTGAACGAACATGATGGTTATCGGTTACGGCGTCATTCAATTACGGATTCCGGAATCCGGTTCTTTGAAAGAAAAAAGAAGCGTTTTGAATAAAATCATAAAACGCGCGCAAAATGAGTTTAACATTTCCATCGCCCAGGTCGGTGATCTGGATCGCCATCATTTCGCCGAGATCGGATTTGCGCTGACCGGCAATGAGTCGCGCTATATCAACGGCAAAGTTGATCATCTGCTTCGGTTTATCGGTGATTTAAATGTGGCGGAAGTGCTAAACTCGAGAGTAGAAATTATGGTGGTTTCTGATTTTCTCGAAGCAACGGATTGGACAGCAGGAAAGTACGATGAGTAGTTTTAAAAGGGCGGACAGGGTCGGTGAGTTGATTATGGCGGAGATGGCCGATATTCTGCTCAAGGTTGTGAAAGATCCCCGCCTGCACGCGGTGACGATTACGGCAGTCAAAATGACGGATGATCTGCGCAACGCCAGGATTTATTTTGTCGAGATGGGCAAAGATGAATGCAGTGAAGAAATTGTGACAGGTCTGAGTAAAGCCAAGGGGTTTGTGCGGCGGGAGTTGGGTCATCGTCTGCAGCTCCGCTTAGTGCCGGATATTGTTTTTGTGCACGATAAGTCATTTGGCTACGGCAACCGTATTGAAAAACTGCTGGCCGAGATCGCCAAACAGGACGAAGGTCATGATTAAAGAAATACTGGCGGCAATTTCTGCAGGGAAGAAATTTTTAATTACAGCGCATGTTCGCTTAGATGGAGACGCGCTGGGTTCGGAACTGGCGCTGTATTTGATGTTGAAGGATTTGGGCAAGGAAGCGGTAATTTACAACCAGGATGCCACGCCTGAGCACTACCGGTTTTTACCCGCGGCTGAACATATTGTTCACGATCTTAAGCATATTGAAAGGTATGATGTCGGTTTTATCCTCGATTGTTCCGAGCTGGACCGCGTGGGCAAGATTTCTGAGGACGTGGTCAGGATTAAGACGTTGATTAATATAGATCACCACGTATCCAATGGTGGTTTTTGTAAATTGAGGCTGCTGGACCCAAAGGCCAGCTCCACGGGCGAACTGCTCTATCGTTTAATGCGTAAGATGCATGTGAAGATGACGAAAGATATCTGCACAAATCTCTACGCGGCTATTTTAACGGATACGGGTGGTTTTCGCTATTCCAGTACGCATCAGGAGACGCTCTGGGCGGCAGGTGACTTGGTGGAAGGAGGCGCTGACCCGCAGTGGATTTCCGAAAATATCTATGAAAGCGATCCGCCGGCCAAGCTTCAGTTGTTGTCCAAAGTTCTGAAGACATTGACCCTGGATATGGGAACAAGAACCGCATCGCTTACGGTTACACGGAAGCATTTGCAAGATGCCGGCGCCTCCATGGAACATACGGATGGTTTTATTGATATTCCCCGGACGGTCAAAGGGATTGACATTGCGATGCTCTATACGCAAATGGGGGAAAAACAATTTAAGTTGAGCCTGCGCTCCAAGGGTAAGGTGAACGTGGAAAAAATCGCCCGGAAATTCGGCGGCGGAGGTCATGTCAATGCCGCGGCCTGCCGGATCGATGGCAATATTCATGAGATCAAACAGCGGGTGCTGGAAGCGGTTAAGGAATTATAGGTGCTGATGGACGGTATAGTGGTAATTGACAAACCGGCAGGGCTTACTTCCCACGATGTTGTGAGTGAAGTCAAAAAAATCCTGGGCGCAAAGAAAGCAGGCCATACCGGAACACTGGATCCGATGGCAACAGGTGTTTTACCGGTTTGCATCAATGAGGCGACAAAACTGGCGCAGTTTTTATCGGCGGAAAAGAAAACCTATCTGGCGACCATGCTTTTGGGAGTTCAGACGGACACGCAGGATACAGAAGGGGAGGTTACGCAAAAGTCGGATAGGGTTGTTCCTGAAGAGGATGTTCGGGAAGCGCTAAGAAGCATGGTGGGTCATATAAAACAGGTCCCGCCTGCTTATTCGGCTCTGAAGCATAAAGGCAAGCCTTTGTATAAGTATGCCCGTGCAGGAGAGTTTCCTGAAATATCGGCGCGGGACGTGGAGATATTCAGCTTGAACGTGAGGGACATTTCCTTTCCTTACGTGACGTTTGATATTTCCTGCTCCAAGGGGACGTATATCCGGACCGTCTGCTCCGATGTCGGTAATGCGTTGGGCTGCGGGGCGACTTTATCCGGTTTGCGCAGGCTTCAGAGCGGCTTTTTTACCGAAGACATGGCTTTGTCTCTGGAAGATGTCCCTGTGGCGGAAAAGAAGAAGGAATTGCTGGCTAAAATGCTGCCGATGGCGCAATGCCTGCGTATATTTGCCACCATTGAGGTCAGTGAATCGCTGGCCGACAAACTGAGAACCGGATTTCAGCCGGATGTGGAGATGATGCGGCAAAATGTTCTTCCTTTTCTTGCGGCGGGAGATATGATAAAGTTTATCAGTCCAGGCGGTCATTTGGTGGCAGTAGCTGAAATGCAGATGCCGACCAGCGAGATGGCTGATCGGAATGGCAGAACCCAGGCGGCCAGGATGCTCAGAATATTTAACGGTACAAATTAATAAACAACTGAAATAAAAAAGGAACTAAGAAGAGGGAGGAAGAAAGCGTGTTAACTTTGGAAAAGAGAAAAACATTAATCGAGGACTATCGACTTCACGAGAAAGATACCGGTTCTCCGGAAGTACAGATTGCTCTTTTGAGCGCCAGAATTGAATATTTAACGGAGCATTTTAAGGCGCACCAGAAAGACCATCACTCACGGCGCGGATTGCTGAAGCTCGTTGGACAGAGAAGAAGATTGCTCAATTACATCAAAGAAGATGATGTGGAGCGTTACAGAAACATAATCAAACGTCTGGGTCTCAGGAAGTAACAAGAGCCATTCAAGGGCGGAAGGCAAAAGTGTAACCGATTGGACAAGTATTTATTAATACCTGCGTCAATCGGCTTTTGCGTTTCGCCCTTGAATTTCCTGGACCGGGCAACAACCCAAGGAAGGTGGAGGAAAGTTAATGAGCAACATATTTAGTGCGGATTTTGCTGGGCGTAATTTTTCACTGAAGACCAATTACGTGGCCGCGCAGGCGGACGGTTCCATGCTGGTTTATTACGGCGATACGGTCGTGCTGGTAACGGCGGTGTCTTTAAAGAGTGTCAGAGAGGGTGTGGATTTCTTGCCGCTGACGGTGGATTATCAGGAAATGACTTTTGCCGCGGGAAAAATTCCGGGCGGGTTTTTTAAAAGAGAGGGGCGTCCCAATGAACGCGAAATTTTAACGTCGCGCATCATTGATCGTGCATTGCGTCCCTTATTCCCCAAGGGATACTATTCGGAAACACAGCTGGTCGCTACGGTGTTGTCCGTGGACAAGGAAAACGATTCGGATGTCGCGGCGATGATCGGCGCGTCAGCCGCCCTGGAGATATCCGATATCCCGTTTAAAGGACCGATTGCTGGCGTGCGTGTCGGCCGGGTTGGAGGCGAGTTGGTCGCGAACGCCTCGCCGGACAAAATGCAGGAAAGCGAGATGAACCTTTTCCTGGTGGGACGTAAAGTGACGCCTGGTAAAACAGGCCGTCCCTATGACGTCGAACTGGTGATGATGGAAGGCGAGGCCAAAGAGGTTTCGGAAGACATTATCGTTGACGCCATTAAATTCGGGCTGGAGGCCGTCCGCCCGATGATTGATTTACAGGACCAGGCGAGTGCGGCGATCGGCAAAACCAAAAGATCCGTGGAAGAAGCGGCGCCGGATGAGGAACTTGTCGCAAGGGTGCGAGCCGAAGCGCTGCCGGGCTTGAAAGAAGGGTACAGCTTGCCGCGTAAACTGGAGCGCTACAGTAAACTGGGCGATGTCCGGGAGGCCGTCATCAAAAGCATCGGCGCTGGTGATGCCGCACTGAGCAAAAAAGTTGCGGCGATTATCGAACATCTGGAATCACGCATTTTGCGTGATATGATTCTTCAGGACAAGAAGAGAATCGACGGGCGGTCTTCAACGGACATTCGTCCGATTAGTTCGGAAGTCGGCGTTCTGCCCCGCGCCCACGGTTCGGCATTGTTTAACCGCGGTGAGACGCAGGCACTGGCCGTGCTCACCTTGGGCACTTCCGCCGATGAGCAGCGGATGGACTATATCGCCGGCGAAGAACGGAGATCTTTCCTGCTGCACTATAATTTCCCCCCTTACAGCGTCGGTGAGGCCAAGATGTTGCGAAGCCCCGGTCGGAGGGAAATTGGCCACGGCGCGCTGGCGCGCAAGGCGCTGAGTCCCATCCTGCCGTCTCCTGAATCGTTTCCCTATACCATCCGTATTGTTTCGGAGATTCTTTCGTCCAACGGATCATCGTCGATGGCTACCGTGTGCGGCGGTATCCTGGCGTTAATGGACGGCGGTGTGCCGGTGAAGGACATTGTCGCAGGCATTGCCATGGGGTTGCTCAAAGAAGGTGATGAAGTCGTCATTCTATCCGACATCCTTGGCGATGAAGATCATGCCGGCGATATGGATTTCAAAGTCTGCGGCACGGAAAAAGGAGTCACCGCCATGCAGATGGACATTAAAATCGATGGTCTAACCGAAGACATTCTGCGCAAGGCGCTGGCCCAGGCCAAAGCAGGCCGCATTCATATCATTAGTAAAATCCGCGAGACGATGACTGAGTCGCGGTCGGACATTTCACTTTACGCGCCGCGCATTACGACAGTCAAAGTGAAGGAAGATCAGGTGCGCACGGTCATTGGTTCCGGCGGCAAGAACATTCGTCAGATTATCAGCGAAACCGGTGTGACCATTGACGTGGAAGATGACGGAACCGTGACCATTGCTTCCGCCGATGCTGAAGCGGCCGCCCGCGCTGTGGCGATGGTGAAATGGCTGACCGAGGAAGCGGAAATCGGAAAGATTTACCGCGGGACCGTGAAGAAGATTGTTGATTTCGGCGCGTTTGTCGAAATTCTGCCCGGAACGGAAGGCCTGTTGCACATTTCGCAAATTGCCAAGGAAAGAATTGCCAAGGTGACGGATGTATTGCAGGAAGGCGACGAGGTCATGGTCAAGGTGCTGGAAGTCGATAAGTCGGGTAAGATTCGCCTGAGCCGCAAAGAGGCGCTGGGCGCTGAAGTAAAATAGCTTTTTAATCTTCAAACAGATCATCCCGTGCTCAAAAATGACGGGCATGGGATGATCTCCTGATTTTCATGGAAACAATAAAAGTTCATATTCAAAAGATCGCGGGAAACGAGGACATTCCTCTGCCGAAATACATGACCGGACAGGCGGCGGGTATGGATATCTTTGCAGCCGTTCCATCCGACGAAACGATCTTGCCGGGTCAGCGCAGGAAAATCCCAACGGGGATCGCTATTGCACTGCCCGAAGGATATGAGGCGCAAATCCGGCCGCGCAGCGGCTTGGCGATCCATCAGGGTATTACGCTACTGAACTCGCCCGGCACGATTGACGCTGATTATCGGGGTGAGATTGCTTTGATTGTGATTAACCATGGCGTTGAGTCATTTATCGTTCAAAGGGGTATGCGCCTGGCGCAAATGGTGATTTCGAAAGTCTGCCGGACCCAATGGGTTGAATCATCCAATCTGGATGAAACCGTGAGGGGGAATGGCGGCTTCGGGCATACCTGATTGTTTCCAGCGTTTTGCATTTATCGTTAAACAGTGGTATGAAGAACAAAATCGTATCCGTAAGACTGGTTCATGAAAAAGCACAAAGTTAAAAAAACATTTCAGGAAATCAACGAAAAGATCAAGCAGGGGCGCGCCGTTGTCGTCACGGCTGAAGAAATGATTGATGTCGTGGAAAAGCACGGTGATGTAGAAGCGGCGCGACGGATTGACGTTGTAACGACCGGAACATTTGGCGCGATGTGTTCTTCCGGCGCTTTTCTGAATTTCGGCCATACATCTCCGCGCATCCGGGCTTCCAAAGTTTGGCTCAACGACGTGCCCGCCTATGGCGGAATCGCAGCGGTTGATTGTTACCTGGGTGCGACAGAAGTGGTCGAAGGCGATCCGCTCAACAGTGTTTATCCCGGCGAGTTTAATTACGGGGGCGGCCATGTCATTGAAGACCTGGTGTCCGGTAATGCCGTTAAATTAAGGGCTGAAGGATATGGCACGGATTGCTATCCATCGCGCAAATTTGAAAAAAATATTACCATCAACGATTTAAGGGACGCCATTTTATTCAATCCACGGAATGCCTATCAGAACTATAATTGCGCAGTGAATCTGTCGGATACGACGATTTACACGTATATGGGCATGTTGCGTCCGCGCATGGCCAACGCGTCCTATGCGACATCCGGCCAGTTAAGTCCGCTGTTCAACGATCCCTACTACCGCACGATTGGTATCGGCACCCGGATTTTTTTAGGCGGGGCTCAGGGTTTTGTGGCTTGGCCGGGCACACAGCATAATCCCAATGTGATAAGAGGTCCCAATGGTGTGCCCAAAGAGGGCGCGGGAACTATAGCCGTCATTGGCAATTTAAAGGAAATGAGCCCTGAATGGCTGACCGGCGCCAGTATTTTAGGCTATGGCATTTCGCTGTTTGTCGGTATCGGCATTCCCATTCCCATTCTGGATGAAGATATGGCGCGCTTCACCGCGGTGAAAGACGCGGATATATACGCTCAGATTTATGATTATAGTATGGACTATCCTAAAGGTAATCCTAAGCCCATAGCGGAAGTCAGTTATCAGGATCTTAGGAGCGGCACAATTACCATCGATGGTAAAAACGTCATTACCGCTCCTCTGTCCAGTTATTACAAGGCCAATCAAATCGCCAATATCCTGAAAGACTGGATTGAAAGCGGCAAATTTCTGCTCGGTGAACCGCAACTGAGTTTACCTTTTGTCAATATTTAATTCCTGGAAGATTATTTCAGAGCGCATCTCTTTTTGCATTAATCCAGCTTAGACATTTTAATCCATAAAATATTCGTCTCATTTTAAAGATCAAGTAACGATACATACAATTATTTATTGCGCATAAGCGTATAGCTTTGATGGTTAAATTCAAATTATTGTGGTGAAAATAACCATTTTTCTGGTCGGTGAGGTAATCTATATTTATGGCTATGATTAAAGATAGTCTTTTGATTTCATGTGTTAATTTAAAAATCTTTAACTAAAAAAAATTTTTACTGCATTTGGCGTATAAATTGCTTTGAGCAAGGCAAGAGATATTGACGATCGATAAAGGATATTAAGTTAGTAATAAACATTAAATTTTAACTTGACTTTTTCTGCTGATTATCGTTTTTTAGGTGCAATAAAAAAAGAATTACTTTAATCATCACGGAAAATTTCAAGAAAAATTGAGTAAAAAAAATTAGAGCATCAAGTCTGTTAAGCGTTTCCAAGCTTGCGCGTTAGGGCAAACAGTACTTTGTGAGGTTTTACCTGGAGGCGTTTCTTGTAGGATGAAGATTGGCAGGTATTTGGTTGTTTTTTTGTTTTTGATGACGCTTTTAATAACCTTTGGCAACAGGGGGGTTGTTGATAATTATTTGATGGGCAAAAGGCTATCGCAACTGCAAGCGGACAATGATGATCTGGAAAAACAAAACCAGGAGCTTGGGAAGAAAATACTTTTATTACGAAGTGACCCGGCATACATTGAGTCTATTGCACGCAATGAGTTGGGTATGGTAAAAAAAGGAGACGTTGTTTACCGGCTGGCAAAGTGACGGAAACCATTTTACGTGAAAAATAATATGACGGTGCTTCAATGGATTTAAAAGAATTATTTACCGGGTCAAAGAAACTTGTCGGCTTGGACATCGGCTCAAGTTCCCTGAAGCTCGCTGAAATCGTAAGTACATCTCAAGGTCCTATTCTTAACAGGTTCCGACAGATTCCCGTTCCTCCCGGAGTTATTGTTGACGGTGTTGTGGAAGATGCTGGCGCCCTATCATCGATTATTAAGGAACTTTTCCGTAATTCCGGTTGTAAAGGAAAAGGAATTGTCACCTCCCTTTCCGGTAATTCTGTCATTGTTAAAAAAGTAACCCTTGCCCAAATGGAAGAGGTTGAACTGCGCGAGTTAATTCATGACGAAGCCGGTAAATACCTTCCTTTTGATAACATGGATGATGTGAATTATGATTTTCAGATTCTGGGAGACAATGAGTATAATCCCAATCAAATGGATGTTATTATTGTTGCCGCTAAAAAAACGGATGTCAATAGCTACTTGGATGCGATTAGCGCAGCCGGTCTCACTGTCATGATCATGGATGTAGATTCTTTTGCGCTGGAAACCATGTATGAAGCTAATTACCCATTTGAAGATGATGAAATCATCGTCATTGTTAATATTGGCGCGAAGTTGACCAATATTAGCGTCATTAAAGGCGGGATGTCCATTTTTACCCGAGATTTCGCTGTTGCAGGAAACGTGATCACTGAAGGCTTGCAGGAAAAATACCATGTGTCGGCAGATGAAGCGGAAAGAATGAAAATAGAAGGTATTCCCGCAGGCGATCAGGGCGGCATAGATTTTCAAAATGTCATTTTAGATTGCGCCGATCCGATATGTTCGGAAATTGAAAGATCCATTGATTACTTCCGTTCAACTTTCGGGGGTGACTATATCAAGCATGTGTACTTATCCGGTGGATCATCAAGAATTGTCGGCTTAAAAGACCATTTGTCGCAGAGATTAAATATAGAGACGGAGCTAATTAATCCCCTTTTAAAAATCGGATATAACAAGGCGAATATTGATGCGGGAAAGCTCGACAGCATCAAAACAATCGGCGCCGTGGCCATTGGGTTGGGTTTAAGGAAAATAGGTGATAAATGATTAAGATTAATCTTTTACCTTACCATGAAAGGGAGAAAAAAGAGAATCTCGCAAGACAGATGATAATTATTGCGGGTTTATTTGTCCTTTTTATTCTTTGTCTCGTCTGGTTGCAACTCTTCATGGTTTTTCAAGTAAAACATTTGGAAACAAAGCTTGCGGATTCCAGGCAAACTTTAAAAATTTTAGATGCCAAAGTCGGTGATTTGGAAAAGTTTAAACAGCAAAAAGCTGAGTTAGAGTTAAAAATCGGTGTGATTGGTACGCTGGAAGAAAATCGATTATTACCGGTGAAAACGCTGGATGATTTATCCATGCTGGTCCCGCAAAAAAGTATTTGGCTGGTGAAAATTGCGCAAAGTTATGACAGTCTGACCCTAGAAGGCATAGGCAGCGACAACATTGTCGCTGCTGATTTTATGAAAACCATTGAAAAGTTTCCTCTCATCCAGTCGGTCGATTTAGTTTCGTCAAAAAAGGTGGAGATTGCCGACATAACGTTGCAACAGTTTATTTTTTCCTGCAAAATGAAAAAGGGATTTTAAATTATGGCCATCACCATTAACGATATTAAAAAATTATCTCCACAGGCCAAAGCCCTGCTCGTCATTTTAATTGTCTTTATCATCGGCTACCTGTACTACTTTTATTTTTTATCCGACACTTTATCCAAAAAGTCACAGCTTGATAAAGATTATCAGGACGTTCAATTACAAATTAAGCAGAAAGAAAAAATCGCACTGCAACTCGACAAGTATAAAGCTGAAGTCGAAGCCCTGAAACAAAATTATAAAGTGGCTTTATTAAAACTTCCGGACCAGCGGGAAATTCCCGGACTTTTTCATTCTGTTGCGCTGGCGGGCAGGGATGCGGGTATTGAGTTTGTATTGTTTGAACCACAAGTTGCCGTCCCTAAAGTTCTGGATAAACCTGACGCCGGAACACCTAAAGCTTCCGCAATGCTTCAACCTTCAGATAAGAAGCAAGCAGGCACCCCGAAGCCAGAAGCTCCAAAACAGCCTGGCGCGCCTGCCAAGTCCGGTGATGCGAAAAATCCACCGGCGCCCGAACCTTTTTATGAGGAAATACCGGTAAAAGTGACCGTGACGGGCCATTTTCAAAATATTGTTCATTTTTTTGAAAAAGTGGCCAAACTGCCGCGTATTGTCAATATTTCCGATATTTCCATGGGTGATCGAAAGAATATCAAAGGTCGGGGATACCTTATTACCGCATCTTGTACCGTGAAGACGTACATGTTTGTGGATAAAAAAGAGCAAACAAGTGAAAAGAAAAATGAAAAAAATTAAAACCATCATTTTGTGTAATTTGTTGATTCTTTTTACGACAGCTTTTTGCGCTTTTTGCGCTGAAGTAAATAAACCATCTTTGCAAACGCAGGCGCCCTCCTTGCCGCCGGTTCTTCAGACGCAGGATAATACTTACAGTTACAGTCCGTTGGGCAAGCCCGATCCCTTCAGGCCGTTTGTTGATGTAGAAAGTACGGCTGCAAAAAAAGGCAAAGAGGGTAAGGCGGAATCTATTTTCCCGTTGCAGCGGGTGGGAGTTGAAAATTTCAACCTTGTTGGAATTGCCGGGGATCAAATACGTCGCGTAGCAGTGGTTGAAGATTCAACCAAAAAGTTTTATCCGCTTTTTGTCGGAACACGAATTGGCCTTCATAACGGGAAAGTGACCGATATCCTGGCAGACCGGGTGACTGTGGATGAGTTGCACGGGAAGAAAGTCAAAAGAGTTATTTTGAAACTGCGCAAAAATTAACGATGAGGTAATATCATGAAAAAATATTTATCCAAAATATTTCCTGTGTTCATAATCCTTTGGATTTTTTTATACACGCCGCTGGGTGTGACTACGGGTTCAAGTGCAGACCAAAATAATGTCACGGGCGCTAAAAATGAGACGGCAAATGTCGGCTATCTGGAAAATATATTATTTGAGAAGTTGTCGGGACGGGAAAGAGTTATTCTGGTTGTATCTCAACAACCCTCGATTGCTCCTACTTCTCTTCAGGGAGATAATAGTTTGCTCATTAAACTGGAAAACTTGTACGCACCCGACAACATGCGGGAACCTCTTGGGGGGGCGCAGTTACTGAATGTGACCGACGTGCGGGCCGAGCAGCGAACAACAGAAGGGGCACAATGGGTTTATTTGAAAGTTAGTCTCAAAGAGAATGTTCCCTATTCCATAAGACCGGAAGGAAAGACCATAGTTATTGATTTCAATACTTCCAGCATAGAAGCAAAATTAAACGCTCATCATCAAAAGGATGCCGTAAGATCCAGAGAATCACTGGCTGGTGTCGGTTCCAATGAAGACAATGAGATAAAAAAACCGGCGCGACACGAGACCCTAAAAAGATATACGGATAGAATTATCTCTGTAGATTTTCAGGATGCAGACATTAAAAGCGTGTTACGTTTAATGGCTGAGTACGGTAATATGAGTATCATTTCCGGTGATGATGTCAAAGGCAATGTTACTCTGACGATGAAAAATGTGCCGTGGGAACAGGCATTGGATTCTATCCTTGACGTCAAAGGTCTGGCTAAAAAGCAAATGGGTGATGTCATTAGCGTCATGACACTGGAGCGGAAGAAAAAGGATGAATCTGATAAAAAAGCAGCCGAAGAAGATCAGATTAAAGCGGAAGATGCTCGTAAGGCAAGAGAATTACAGCTTCTGGTCGAGAAGGGGAAATTACGTCAGATACTGATTGAAGCAAAAATTGTGGAAGTGTCCGAAGAGTTTGTTAGAAATCTGGGTGTCCAATGGGGATTCGGCAATAATCAAAGAGTTGGAACGTCTTATGGACTGGGTTTGTCTGGGGGATCCAATCCTCTCACGCAGACCAATGCTCAATCAATGACGTATCCTTCTCAAATTCCTTGGGTAAAATCAGGAACCACCGATCCATTAACGATGGCAGCAGTCAATTTCCCATCCAGTGTGCTCGGGCCCACTTTTGGTCTTGTTTTTGGCGGCGCGCAAGGCTTTATTGAAACGCAGTTATCAGCCCTGGAAGCGACAACTCAGGGTAAAATCATTTCATCGCCTAAAGTCGTGACGATGGATAATGTAAAGGCCGTTATCAAGCAAGGTGATGAAGTTCCCTATATTACGAAGAGTGAAGGCAGCACCGATACACCCACTGTAACTTTTAAGGAAGCTGTCCTGCGTCTCGAAGTCAAACCGAAAATCACCGATGAAGGCCGGATCTCCATGGAAATTAAAGCAACGAATGACACGCCGGATTACGCCAAAAGAGATCAACTTTACGGTAATCCGCCCATCCGTAAAAATGAAGTGGAATCCAAAATTGTTGTGCAAGATGGGGATACCGTGGTTATTGGCGGTATCGCTCGCAATCAAGAGGATAAAATTGTCAGCGGCGTCCCCGGGTTTTATAAGATCCCGGTTTTGGGCTGGCTATTTAAAACCGAAAATATTCAGAATCAAAAAAGACAATTGATGATATTTATTACGCCAAAGATATTGGCCGGATCCGGATATGTTGAAGATGAATGCGATTCGATGAATCTCGATAATATGGATCGCTGTCGCAATCGGAAATAGAAAATTACTCTCCAGGGACATGACCATCAAGCCCCTCTGCATGATAGATGTGCAGAGGGGCTTTTATCGACGAATTCATAGAATGAAATCCAATGCGCTTGATCGGATTGATTAAACCATGAAACTGAAAATCTTAATCGTCATCTCTGTATTATTTTGCCAAATATTTCTTATTTCCTGCACCAGCACTCCCTGGCACAGAGACCAGGCAGATATATATTTAAAAAAGGGAATAGCTTTACTTGAGGCCAGACAGTACCTCGGCGCGCTCAAGGAATTGCTGGAAGCGGATAAATATGCTCCCCGTGATCCAGTCATCAATTATAATTTAGGAATTGCGTATTTAGGCCGTGGATTGAAAGACATGGCCATGGAAAGGTTTCAAAAGGCGGTATCCTTAAAAGAGGATTATTCTGAGGCGCATAATTATATAGGCACCATGTATATGGATATGGGGCAGTGGGAAAAAGCAATTGCTTCTTTTGATAAAGCGTTAAAAAATTATCTTTATGCGAATTCCGAGCACGCCCTCTATAATTCGGGATGGGCGTATTACAATTTACAGAATTATGACATGGCCTTGTCCAGGTATCGGCAGGCTTTGCAGCAAGATCGGCTGTCCGGATTGCAGCCGCAGATCGAGAAAAATATAGGATTAATCTATATAAAACAATCTAATCTGGCCCAGGCAAAGGAGCATTTGGAAAAATCCGTTACGTTGGATCCCTCTCTTTATGACGCTCATTTTTTTCTGGCCGAGACTTATTTAAAAACAAAAGATACGGCGAAAGCAAAAAAATCATTTCAGCAAGTCGTGAAGCTTGCCCCGCAATCGCCTTTTGGACAAAAAGCTCAAGAGTATTTGCAGTCTTTGAGGTGACGGTAATCACGACTCATGCAGAAAACAATCAAACCCGTATTCCTGCAAAGAATTTTTGCCGTTCAAAAAAAATTTCCCAGCTATCAGGTCGATGGTATCCTGTTTTCCAATATCAGCAATATCCGTTATCTGTCGGGATTCACCGGCAGTGACGGCATTTTGATTTTAAGCGCAGACGCCGTCCGGCTGCTTGTTGATGGCCGTTACACGACGCAAGCCGTGGCCGAAGTTCAACCGGTTCCCGTTGTCCAGTATCAAAATAAAATTCAGGGAATCGAAAAGGCCGTGAAGGAATTAGGCCTTACAAAAATCGGTTTTGAGGCTTCTTTCGTGAGCGTGGAGATGTTCAATGATCTAACGCGAAGCCTAAAAAAGACAAAGCTTGTTCCGCTTGGCGACGAGTTGAGATTGCTTCGGGCTTATAAGGATAAATATGAAATTGCTGTGATGAAAAAAGCGGCGGCGATTGCCTCGGCAGCGGTCGCCGTGCTCTCCTGCGAAATAGAACCCGGCTGGACGGAGCAAGAGACGGCCCTGCAACTGGAAATGACGGCGCGCCGGGCGGGCGCCGAGCAGGTTGCGTTTGAGACGATTGTCGCCTCGGGTAAGCATGCGGCGCTTCCTCACGCCCAGCCTACAAATCGGAAGATTCAGAATGGCGATTTTGTTGTCATTGATTTTGGCGTTAAATATCAGGGCTACTGTTCCGATGAAACTTGCACCTTCGCAATTGGGGAATTGACAGGTGATCAAAAAAATGCTTATCGTGCAACATTGCAGGCTCACGATGAAACTATCGCATTCATTAAAGCAGGCATAGCTGCGGCAGATGTAGATGCTCTGGTGCGCAGGGTGCTGGGGAAAAAATACAGTCGGTATTTTGTACATGGAACAGGTCATGGCGTTGGTCTGGAGGTTCATGAAGCGCCGCGCCTGGCGCCGAATTCGCAAGATGTCTTGAATGCCGGAATGGTGGTGACGGTTGAACCCGGTCTCTACTATCCCGGTCGGTGGGGCATTCGAATTGAAGACACGGTTTTCGTCAAAGAAAATAGTTGTGAAATCATTACAAAGATGAAAAAAGATTACACCATCATTGGATAAATTTGAGGGTATGCTGTTATGAAGGTATTTCCAGAAGACCTGCTTTACAGTCACGAACATATTTGGGTGCGGGTTGACGGAGACATGGCTACGTTGGGGATTACCGATTACGCTCAGGAAAGTCTGGGAGAGATTCTGTCCATCGAATTCCCTGAAGTTGATACGTATGTAGAACGTGACGAAGCTTTCGGATCGATTGAATCCACCAAGGCTGTTGTGGATCTGATTGCTTCGGTCAGCGGGACAATCGTCAGCGTCAACGAAGACATTAATGACGACATCGGCATTATCAACAGCGATCCTCATGATACCGGCTGGCTTGTTGTCATTGAGATGGATGACATGGAGCAACTGGATGAGCTTTTGGATGCGGCGGGTTATCATGATTTTATTCTCCGACAGGAAGCTGACTGAAGCCCTCTTATGATATGGCGGTTGCTTAATTACCGGTCATACAGCGCCTTTGAAAACATGGCCATCGACGAGGCGATTTTTCGGGACACCATGAAAAATAAAAAGCCGCCGACGTTACGTTTTTTTGGCTGGCGTCCGGCAGCTGTTTCTATTGGTTATTTTCAGGAATTGAAAAACGAAATTCATTTTGAGCGGTGCCGATTGTCCGGTGTGGATATTGTCCGCAGAATGACCGGTGGGAAGGCCGTTTATCACAGCGATGAGGTCACCTATTCACTGACAGCCGGCAATTCGGCCAAGCTTTTTCCCGACAATATAGGCGGGACGTATGAAAAAATCAGTCTTTGTCTGGCGCGTGGCTTATCTCTTCTCGGGATCAACGCGCATCTGGCCAAAGCTGGCGCTCCCGGCAAAGAGCCGGATAAGACATCTTGTTGTTTTTCCGTGCCGTCCGGCCATGAGCTGCTGGTTGCCGGCAGAAAAATTTGCGGCAGCGCACAAATGAGAACGCAGGGAGGTTTTTTGCAGCACGGATCGCTTTTGATGACATTTGATCCGGTTAAAACCGCCGCCTTGATCCTGTCGCCGCAAACACCGGAACCGGACGAAAAACTCAGATGTTCCGTCACGGCTGTGAATGAGGTAATCCCTTCACCGGTCACGGCAGAGACTGTCTGCGCTGTTTTGCAAAAAGGTTTTAGCGACGAATTAGGTATTGGCCTGTCAGAAGGGACTTTGACGCCCGCCGAAAAGGCATTGAGCGCTCGACTGGTCAAAAAATATGAGAGTGACGCCTGGAATTGGGAACGAAAAAAAGGGAGTATTTAAATTAGGTTAACCGGTATGATGATTTTAAAGGATTTGGTAGCAGACGCAATTTATCAGCAGAACGGCTATAAAGCTCCCGTTCATTCCGGCGCGATCAAAATGGATGCCAATGAAAATCCGTTTGGCCTTCAGCAGCCCTTAAAGAGAAAACTGATGGAAGAGCTCAAAAACATTGAACTCAACCGTTATCCCGAAGCCGGTAATCCCGAATTGCGGGCAAAATTGGCTAACTACTATGACGTTAATCAAGATCGGATCATGCTGGGCAACGGTTCCGATGAACTCATTCAAATCCTTTGCCTGACCATGAAAGGGAAAGTCAGCGGTGTGCTGGTGCCTTGCCCGACTTTTGTGATGTACAAAATTATTGCCGTTAATGCCGGACAAAAGGTGGCGGAAGTGCCACTGGACGAAAATTTTGATCTGAATCTTGACGCCATGCTGGGCAAATTCGGTGCCGATTTTCCGTCTCTGATTTTCTTAAGTTATCCCAATAGTCCCACGGGAAACTTATTTGATCGGGATAAAATAGAGACTCTGATTAAGAAAGCACCGGGCTTGGTTATTGTGGATGAGGCCTATGGAGCCTTTTCCGGGCAAACGCTGTTGGATCTGACCGAGAAGTACGATAATTTGCTGATCTTAAAAACGTTGTCCAAACTGGGAATGGCTTCGATTCGTCTGGGCTTTATTCTCGGCAATCCAGAGGTTGTGGCCGAGCTCAATAAAGTTAGATTGCCCTATAATATTAATAGTCTATCACAGCAAACCGCCATTTTTTTTCTGAATAATATCGATGAATTTGACCGGCAGGTTGATGACATTGTGCAAAGGCGTGAGGAGCTTTTTATCGGTTTAAAGAAGATTGCCGGAATTTCTCCATATCCGTCACGGGCTAATTTTATTTATTTTAGTTGCAATTTCGATTCAGATCGCATATATGAAAGTCTCGCCGCGCAGGGTGTCATGGTAAAAAATTTGAATCAGCCGCCGCGGATGACAAATTGTATGCGGGTGACCGTGGGAAATCATCATGAAAATGAGACCTTTTTAAAGGCTCTGCAAAAAGTGATTTCCGAGCAGGGAGCGTGATTTAAAACGTATTGAAAATGTTAGGGTAGTTGACGGCACAAGAGAATTCTGCTTGTGTCGTGCTGCCCTTTTTTTGCGTTTAAAAGTCAAGAATAATATTTTTTACACTGAAGACATGAATAAGGAGGAGTAACATTGGAAGTAAAAGTCATTGATAATGATGTGGAGAAAGCGCTTAAAATTCTGAAAAACAAGTTGTCGAAAAGCGGATTATTCAAGGAATTGAAAGTTCGCCGGGCTTATGAAAAGCCTTCCGTCAAGAAGAAAAGAAAAACAATCGAAGCACGGCGCAGGCTGGCCAAGGTTCAACGCCGTCGCAGCAATTAATTTTTTGAAATAAGAGTAACAAAGCCTTCAATATCGTCATTTACTCGGTTTTAAGGGATAAGCAGCATGGAAAAGCAATACGTCGTAGACGCATTATCTAAGGAAGAATCGTGGCGGATTTTTCGCATCATGGCGGAGTTTGTAGAATCCATCGAGGTTCTTTCCAATGTCCACAACGCCGTGACTATTTTTGGCTCGGCTCGACTCAAACCGGAAGATAAGTATTATCAAATGGCGGAAAAGCTGGGGCAGCTTTTAGTTCAAAATGGTTTTTCTGTTATTACCGGCGGCGGTCCCGGGATTATGGAAGCGGCCAATAAGGGAGCGGCGGAAGCAGGTGGTCAATCTGTCGGCATGAATATTAAACTGCCTTTTGAGCAGAAACCCAATCCCTATGCCAATCTTCAACTTGATTATAAATATTTTTTCATCCGCAAAGTCATGTTTATTAAATACGCTCTTGCCTATGTGATCATGCCGGGTGGCTACGGGACTATGGATGAGCTTTTTGAGGCGCTGACGCTGATACAGACTAAAAGAGTCAAAAGCTTTCCCGTGATCCTGATGGGCCGCGAGTACTGGCAGGGTTTGTTGGAGTGGCTGAAAAACAGCATGCAGCAAAAGAGTATGATCCTTCCCTGTGATATCGAGATGATCCAAATTATTGACGAACCTGAAGAAGTCGTTAAACACATCAAGAAATACGTCATCGTTTAAACTCAAAATATTTCTCCGCCATGAGAGTCATGTATGATCCTGGAAAAAGCAATCACTGACTTAAAGAAGGGGAAAGTCGCGCCTTGCTATCTTTTGTATGGAGAAGAAGAATACCTGATCAATGAGACGCTCCATCAAATACTAGGTATGATCATACCGGCGTCTGATCGGGATTTCGGGCTTTTTTTTCTCGATGGGGAAAATACGGATTTTGATCTCCTGAAGGATCACCTTATGGCGCCGTCGCTTTTAGGCGGCCGGAAAGTTGTTGTGATAAAAAACACAACAATTTTTCAATCCCGGGAAAATCTGAGCGATCTGATCCAAAAAATTCGGGACAATATTAATGAGCATCACGATAAAGCCGCCAAATATTTTCTGACTTTTCTGAAAATATCCGGTTTTATCTGGGAAGACATACAGGGTAATGGATGGCAAAAGATCACCGATGAGCAATGGCGTCAGGCCGTGGCGGAAGATTCCGGGGATGACCGCGGCAAGTGGCTGCCACGGATGATTGAAATTTGTGCGGGCCGGGGATGGACTTCTGACAGTGTTATCGACCTGTCCGAGCAATTCGAATCACTCCTGGCGCAGGGCCTTCCAACAGGGAACTGTTTAATTCTAACAGCCGAAGCGGTTGATAAGAGAAAAAAGCTGTTCAGAGTGATCGACAAGGCAGGTGTTGTTTTGCACTTTGGTGAGATTAAAGGCGAGGCGGCCACAAAGGAAACACTCAAACTTGAAGCGCAAAAATTGCTTAACCAGTATGGCAAGCGTCTGGTTCCCGCGGCCTGGATTGCGCTGGGGAAAAAGACAGGATTTCAACTGCGTCCTTCGTTAAATGAAATGGAGAAGCTTATTGCTTTTGTCGGCGAGCGATCCGTTATCGAAGAAAAGGATGTCGAAGCCGTCGTCGGCAAGACCCGGGAAGATTCGATCTTTGATTTGACAGCGGCGCTTGCGGAAAAGAATGCGAAAGCGGCGCTCTTGGCCTTGAAGGCCTTACTGGATCAGGGAATACATCATTTAATGATTCTGACAATGATCAGCCGCGAAATCCGTCTGCTTTTACAGGCGTCCCTTCTGATTCGTTCAGGAAAACTGCCCAGAATCACGCCGAATATGGAGTACGGTTCGTTTCAGAAAAATGTTTATCCCGCTGTAGCCGAACTGGCTTCAGGCGTATCCTCCAAAGAAGATTTTTTAGTTAAGAAACATCCTTTCGTTATTTTCAATGCGTTGCGCAATTGTGGGCGTTTTTCGTATCCCATACTGGTTGGCTATCTCGATGACTTGCTGGATATCGACCGGGCCATGAAATCCTCGACGACTGATCCGCAGTTACTTCTGGAGCGCTTCTTAATTAAAGCCTGCTCTAAAGCTTCCGAATTTTAGTCTGTGCCTGTCTTTTTGCACGGGAAAGTTTCCGAGCGGGTCCTTTTTTGTTGATCGGCCGATTGTCTTCTTCGTCATCATCTTTTGTATCCGGAGTTTCATAATCGACAGCCGCCGCTGATTGCTTATCAACAATGGACTCAAATTCAAGCGATGATAAGGTGGCTTTGCCTCTGCGCGTCGCATATGAGGCTACTTCACGATCGGAAGAAACCACAAGGATTTCTTCATCGGTGGAAGCGGTGATTCTTTTCAGAACATCATCGGCCTTGACACCCCTTGACGAGTAGATGATATGAATGCCCGCGGAATAGTCTCGCTCTTCCTGTGCGGAACCGCTGACCCAGCCGTCAAAGACGACAGTAATCCGGTGGCCTTTCCTGCTTCGGTATTCTGCCAGCCAGTCAATCAGAGCGTTGCGTCCCGCTTCCAGACTCTGACGCTCAAAGCGCCGCAGGCGGATGGACTGCCGGATCAGGTTATAGCCGTCAATGAAAATATGCATGGCTGATTTTTACACATTGCCGCCTCAGGTTCAATAAAAAAAAGAGGCCTGGTATTTTTCTTGATAGTCTGTTACCGTCCACCATCTTTTGTGACTTCAAAGCGGGACGACCCGCTGAACAATTAATCATTTGGAGGTTTGTATGGAAATTAAAACAATATGTGTGTTGGGTGCGGGCTTGATGGGCAATGGTATCGCGCAGGTTTGCGCTCAGGCAGGGTATAATGTCACCCTCAGAGACATTGAGCAAAGATTTATCGACGGTGGTATGAATACCATCAAAAAGAACCTGAACCGAGATGTGGAAAAAGGCAAGATTACCAAAGAACAGATGGATGCCATCCTGGGCCGGATCAAGCCGACGCTGGATGTGAAGGAAGCGGCTGCAAACGCCGATGTCGTAGTCGAAGTGGTCATTGAGCTGATGGATCTGAAGAAAAGAGTCTATGCGGAGCTCGAAGCGGTTGTTCCTTCGCACTGCCTGTTTTTTACCAACACCTCCGGTCTCAGCATTACGGAAATGGCCTCGATTACCAAGCGGCCGGAGCGTTTTATCGGCACCCATTTTTTCAATCCCGTTCCGGTGATGCGCCTTTTAGAAGTCATCCGCGGTCAGCAGACCTCGGACGAGACGGTGGAAATCGCCAAGGCTTGGGGCAAGCAAATCGGCAAGGAAGTTGTCATGGTCAATGAAGCGCCGGCATTTGTCGTGAATCGTATTTTGTGCTCCATGATCAATGAAGCCTTCTTTGTTCTGGATGAGGGCCTGGCAACACCGGAGGACATTGACAAGGCGATGCAGCTGGGCTGTAATCACCCCATCGGACCGCTGGCGCTGGGCGACCTGATCGGTCTGGATACACAGCTGAGGATCTGTGAAGGCATGCACCGGGAGCTGGGTGATAAATATCGTCCGTCACCGCTTTTAAGGAAGTTGGTTCGTGCCGGCAATCTGGGACGCAAATCCGGACGCGGCGTCTATGATTACAGCAAGAAATAATGAGTGGTGAAAAAATTTTGCGGCGGCCACCATGACCCATGAGGCCGCCGCTTTTTTATTGATGCAGGAGAAAGGGGATCATGTCTAGTTTGCCGCGGCTTTCAGTGCGGTGATCGTTTGCGCATAATCGGCTGTTCCGAAAACCGCCGCACCCGCAACCAGCACATCGGCTCCTGCCTGGGCAATGACGGAAATATTCGAAAGATTGACGCCTCCATCCACTTCCAGCAAGGGCTTTTGTGGCAATCCCGCCAGCATTTTATGGGCCCGCTTAATTTTGACCAGGGAATTCTTAATAAATTGCTGTCCCCCGAATCCGGGGTTGACTGACATGATCAACAGTAGGTCGATGTCGGGCAGAATCTCTTCAATGGAACTAAGCGGTGTTGCCGGATTCAAAGACACCCCCGCCTTTTTCCCCGCCTTTTTAATGAGTTCAACCGTGCGATGCAGATGAACAGCCGCTTCCACGTGGACGGTGATGTAATCGGCGCCGGCGGCGGCGAAGGATTCGACATAGCTGTCCGGATTCTTGATCATCAGGTGCACGTCAAAAGGCAGCTTGGTGGTCTTGCGCAAGGCGGCGATTATTGCGGGCCCCATCGTAATGTTGGGGACAAAGTGTCCGTCCATGACGTCCACATGAATCCAGTCGGCGCCGGCCTTTTCCACCGCGGCGATTTCCGAGCCCAGCCTTCCGCCGTCGGCGGAAAGAATCGAAGGGGCAATCCATTTCATGAAAGGTTCTCCTTATAATTGTGCCTATCAGATATACCAAAGTATATCGCCTGTCAACTGACACGATTGTATCCTGCCTGAAGGTTCAGCCCAAAGCCTATAACCTTGACTAAAGGAAATTCTTGACACGGTCGGTGAAAACATTGAAGATGCGCCCATGAGAATTCTCTATAACATTCTTCTACTGATTGTTGCGATTCCGGGGCTTTTGTATTTTTTACTGAAGATGCTTCTGACGGGTAAATATCGCAACAGTTTTCTCCAAAAACTCGGTGCCCGACAAAAACATCTTTTGGCTGATATTCCGGCAGGCAAGCGGATTTGGATTCACGCGGTATCCGTAGGCGAGGTGACTGCCGCCGCGCCGATCGTGGCCGCTTTAAAAAAGCATAGGCCGGAGATACGGATCATTTTTTCAACGTCCACTGAGACGGGGCAAGGCATGGCAAACCGGTTGATCACCGGCGCGGATGCCTTTATTTATTTTCCGTTGGACATTCCATTTGCTGTTAATAAGATGATGAATCTTGTCCAACCGGATGTCTTTGTTCTTGTCGAGACGGAACTCTGGCCGAATTTTCTGGCCGCTTGCCGCAAGCGCGGTGTCTCATCGCTGATCGTGAATGGCCGGATTTCACCACGCTCTTTTCACAAATATCGGAAGACCGGTTTTTTCTGGCGGCGAATCCTTGAAAATGTAGCCGCCGCCGGGATGATTTCCGATATTGATGCGTCAAGAATTTCAATCATGGGTATGGATACCGGAAAGCTCAAGGTAATGGGCAACGCCAAGTATGATGCTCTGGCAGCGATGGCTTCCGCCGCTCTGCATGATGACATTGCCCGTCGCTTGAATGTTCGCAAAGATGAAAAATTTCTGGTTGCAGGCAGTACACACTCGGGCGAAGAGGATGCCGTTATTCAGGTATATCGAGAACTGCTGGGGCGCTATCCGGAATTTAAATTAATTCTTGTGCCAAGGCACATTGAAAGAACCGGTGAGGTGATGAGTCTGCTGCGGCAGGCGGATTTAAATGATACGATTACCGTTACGGAGATCAATAACGGGCGCCTGCGTCAGGATGAAAAAGTGATCGTGGTCGATGTGATCGGCGAGCTTTTCAAGATTTATTCGCTGGCGACTGTTGTCTATTGCGGCGGTTCGCTGGTGCCGAAAGGCGGACAGAATATTCTGGAGGCCGCGGCATGGGGCAAAGTGATTTTTTACGGTCCGTCGATGGAGGATTTCAGCCAGGAGGCGGCGCTTCTGGAGGAGGCAGGCGCGGGCTTTCGCATTCATAACGCTCAGGACTTGTCGGAGGGAATTTTGCATATACTGGCTGATCCGCAGGATTTGCTCGCCCGCGGCGAAAACGGCCAGGCAGTTGTCCGCGCGAACATGGGTGCGGCGGAACGCTATGCGGAAATGGTGGTAAGATATATCGGCTAACCTCCTGACCGACTTAATATCCTGGTTATCTCAAGGTCAAGTGCAGGGTCTCAAGACGGAGGACTGAAGTTGTCTTGACACCCGATGAAAAGATGGTAAAAAGATAACGGCTGTAAAATTTTGGGAGGTTTTGTTTATGCAGAAAAAATACGAAGCGCTAGGCGAGCAGGTCAACCTGACCAGAACTTTAATGGCGAGATCCGTCATTTACAGGTACCTGAACAGAACAAACCTGACATGCTATTCAGAGCTCTCCAGACTTTTCGGCTGCGAGGCCTTCGTCAAGCATGAAAACCACAATCCGACCGGATCATTCAAGATCCGGGGGGCGCTTAATTTCTTCCATCACATGTCTCAGGAAGAGCTGGAAACGGGTATCCTTGTTGCAACCAGAGGCAACCACGGTCTGGCGATGGCTTGGGCTGGACAATGGTTCCATGTGCCCTGCACAGTTGTCGTACCGGAAAACAACAATCCCGAAATCAACAGAATCATCGAAAGCTACGGTGCGGAAGTCATTGTTCACGGGGAAGACTTCTACGATGCCCAGTCATACTGCGATGAGCTTGTGGACAGCGCGGGGTATTACTATGTCCAGCAGGGCAACGAACCGGAAATCTTAAACGGACTGGCCACCATGGGACTGGAGATTTTAGAGGATCTGCCCGAAGTGGATACCATCATTTGTCCTATCGGTGGCGGCGCAGGCTGCGCGTCACTTCTGAAGACCGCGCGTGCTATCAAGCCAAACATCGAGATCATTGGTGTGGAGCCTCAGAATGCGTCATCTTTTTACAAATCATGGAAGAAGGGTGAAATTGTCACGCTCGATGATGCCCATACAGTTGCCGACGGGCTGGCTGCCAGAACGGTATTCCATCTGCCGTATATCCTTCTCAAGGGCACCATCAACGATGTCGTGCTGCTGACCGAAGATGAAATACTCGAAGGCATTAAAATGGCGCTGACAGCTACCCATAACTTGGCCGAGGGCGCTGGCGCCGCTTCCTTGATGGCTGCTTACAAAATCAAAGATCATCTGGCGGGCAAAAAAGTAGTGATGATCATGTCCGGCGGCAACCTAAAAACGGATACCCTGAAAGCGGCCTTGGCGTGCTGATACGCTTCGCAAGGATCTATCGAGGTGATGGGTGATGGGTGGCGGGTGGCGGACATTCTGTGATTCGCAGGATGAAGCTATTCTTATTTAAAACGTAAATTATTGCCTCTTTATTCAAGATTATTGGGTAAAATCCGCTTGACATGCCGGATCAATATTCATATGCTGTGTCCAAAGAAAAAAGCAGTGTCGATCAGACAGGGCTAAGCCATCCTTTAAACTGTAAATTTTGAATTTGCCAAAATATCCAGATTCACCCTTATTTTTAGAAGTATAATAGAAATAGATTTACCGGTAAAATATAACCAGACAAGAAATCAGCTATAGCGTAGGGACGTTCTTTGTTCATTTCAAATTAAAAAATGAGAAAGGAAGGGAGAGGGATATGGCGATTTTTGAATATGGCGAGTATAAAAACACGTATGAAGCCCCGGATAATTTGGTGGATTGCTTCGAGGCCAGCGCAGCGAAATACGCGAATAATCCTTTGATCGGTGAAAAAGACAGTGCCGGAGTTTATCAGTGGGTCACCTATGGCCAAATCGCGCAACGCGTGAATAATTTGCGGGCAGGGCTGGCCTCAATCGGTGTGGGGGTTGGAGATACGGTCGGCATTATCGCGAACAATCGCAAGGAATGGCTGATCGCGGAAATTGCCACACAGGGATTGGGCGCCGCCTATGTCCCGATGTATGAAAAAGAACTAGTCTCGATGTGGAAATACATCGTGAAGGATGCCACCATAAAGGTTCTGCTCGTATCTAAGAATGATATTTTGGAAAAGATAAAGGATTTTCCCGCCGAAATTCCTACCTTGAAGCACCTCTATCTTATTGAAGGCAGCGGAGAGAAAACTTTGGCAGCTCTTGAGAAAAAAGGAGCAGAAAAACCCGTGCCTTCCCGCAAGCCCAAATATTCTGAAGTCGCTGTTTTGATTTATACCTCAGGCACGACGGGCGAGCCGAAGGGTGTTTTGCTGTCACACGGCAGTCTGGTGGAAAATTTCAAACTCAGCCTGTCCTGGTTTCCACACTTAAACGAAAAGAGCTGTTGTATCTCCATGCTTCCCTGGGCTCACTCTTTCGGCATTACCGCTGATTTACATGGTTCAATCTGGAGAGGCAGTTCCCTTGGAATCATGGGGTCGGTGGAGACACTCATTGATGACTTGCCCAAAATTAAACCAACCGTCATGGTATCCGTGCCCCGGGTCTTTAATAAGGTCTATAATGGGGTGTGGGCCAAAATGAGGGAAGAAGGCGGGTTAAAATTAAAGCTCTTTGAAGCAGCGCTGGCGGCGGCAAAGCTCAAACGGGAAAAGGGCAAAGCCGGTCTGAAATACAAAATTCTGGATAAAATCGTCTTACAAAAGATTCGGGACCGCTTTGGAGGGAAGTTGGAAAATGCGGTCACCGGTAGCGCCCCTATGAATGTGGACATTGCCAAATTTTTCATTGATGTCGGGATCCCAACCTATGATTGCTATGGTCTTAGCGAAACATCACCGGCTATTACCGTTAACTCTCCATTAATGGGAAATCGTTTGGGATCGGTCGGGAAACCGATCCTCAAAACCAAGGTCGTAATTGATCGCTCACGAACAGGTGAAACCAGTGACGATGGTGAGATCATTTGCTTTGGACCGCAATGCATGATTGGATACCACAACAAACCGGAACAAACCAAAGAGGTAATTGTGGAGATGAACGGCATGCGTGGTGTGCGCACCGGGGACCGGGGACGCCTTGACAATGACGGATTTTTATTCATCACCGGCCGTTTCAAGGAGGAATACAAACTGGCCAATGGTAAATATATTCATCCGGAAAGCCTGGAACTTGAAATGAAGGTGTTGCCGTGGATCTTAAACGCCGTTGTCACCGGCGCGGGACATGAATATAATGTGGCCCTGCTTGTGCCTGACCTGAAATTACTGGAAAATCTTGCCGCAAGTTTGAAGCTAACAGTGAACCCGAAGGATCTCTTGGAATCATCCAATCCTGAAGCTCGGAAATTCAAGGAACTGCTTGCCGCAGAGGTGCAGAACCATCTCAGAAAGACATTCGGTTCCTATGAAATTCCGCAGAAGTTTGCATTCACTCTTGAAGATTTCACCCTGGAAAATGGCTTACTCACGCAAACCATGAAACTCAAGCGCCGTGCGGTCATGGAAAAATACGGAGAAATGTTGGAAAATCTTTACAAAGAATAAATGTCAGCGAGCAGGAGGGACATCGGTCCCTCCTGCACCTACCCATTTGCTTTTAAGTCATCAGCTTCTCTTTTACCCGTGCTTCCGCAACTTACATCCTTGATATATTTCAAGGAATATTATAGATTCCAGCCCGTATTTTATGGATATTAAAGGAGTCTGAATTCATGACGCAAACGACAGCCTCAAACCCAACCGATTTTATCCGTGATATTATCGACCAGGATATCCGGACAAACAAAAACGCAGGCCGTTTGGCTACCCGTTTCCCTCCAGAACCTAACGGCTATATCCATATTGGGCATGCCAAATCGGTATGCCTCAATTTCGGCCTCGCCCGTCAGTATCAGGGAACCTGTAATCTCCGGCTGGATGATACGGACCCGGCAGGCGAGTCCATGGAATTTGTGGATTCGATCATCCGCGATGTCCACTGGCTGGGGTTTGACTGGGAGGATCGTCTGTTTTACGCCTCCGACTATTTTGAAAAACTTTATTTATTTGCTATTGAGCTTATCAAATCCGGTAACGCCTATGTTTGCAGCTTAAGCCCCGATGAAATTCGGGAGCACCGCGGAACGTTTACCGAGCCGGGCAAGGAAAGTCCCTATCGCAACCGATCCGTGGAGGAAAACCTCAACCTGTTTGAACGGATGCGGGCCGGTGAATTCGAGGATGGCGCCCATGTTCTTCGCGCTAAAATTGACATGGCTGCCGCGAACATCGTCATGCGGGATCCCATCCTCTATCGGATTAAACGTGAACCTCACTATAGGACAGAAACGAAATGGGTCATCTATCCCATGTATGATTTTGCCCACTGTCTGTCCGACGCGTTGGAAGGCATCACCCACTCCATCTGTACACTGGAGTTTGAAAACAACCGACCTCTATACGACTGGATTGTAGGGAAACTTATTCCTGCCAACCGCCCGAAGCAGATTGAATTTGCCCGCCTCAGTGTGAGCTATACGGTGCTCAGCAAGCGCAGACTCATTGAACTGGTGCAAAAAGGTTATGTGCGGGGATGGGATGATCCGCGTATGCCCACTGTGACGGGAATGCGGCGCCGGGGCTACACACCGGAGGCTATCCGAAAATTCTGCGCCCAAATCGGCGTGGCCAAAAACGACAACTTGATTGATGTGGCTCTGTTGGAGCATTGCGTCCGCGAGGATCTCAATGAACGGGCGCCCAGGGTGATGGGTATCTTGAGACCTTTGCGGGTCGTGATTGACAATTATCCGGAAAACCAGACGGAGGATTTTGACTGCGCCAACCATCCCCAACGGCCCGAAATGGGAACCCGGAAAGTTCCTTTCTCGCGCGTTCTTTACATTGAGCGCGACGACTTTATGGAAGATCCGCCAAAAAAATACAACCGTCTCGCTCCAGGACGCGAAGTCCGTCTGCGCAATGCTTACATTATCAAGTTTGAAAGCATGGTGAAGGATGAGCAAAGCGGCGAATTGTTAGAAATCCACTGCACCTATGATCCCCAGACCCGCAATGCGCCGCCTGCGGACGGACGCAAGGTACCCGGTGTCATTCACTGGGTCTCAGCGGGTCACGGTGTGCCTGCGGAGGTTCGTTTATATGACAGGCTGTTCAATATCGAAGATCCAGGGAGCGAAGAGGATTTTATAAAATATCTGAACCCGGACTCACTTCAAACCGTGATGACCTGCCATGTCGAGCAAAGTCTGAAAAACGCCGAACCGGGGAGCCAATATCAGTTTGAAAGGCTTGGGTATTTTTGTGTTGATGAAGATACCGGAGCTGGCCGACTTGTATTCAATCGTGTTGTGCCGCTGAGGGATTCGTGGACCAAGATAGCTGCGGGAAAGTAGGAATTAAATATTGGCTGGGGAACAAGGATTCGAAGTTTGTATTTCGCCTTGAAGTATTTAATTTTATTTTATGTATTTTTGCCTATCGGCACGTTGTCGGCACGGACATTGTTTGTCGGTGGACGAAGTCATCTTGACAGAAGGTGTAAAGACGATCATAGGTCGAGACTTTCTTCCCGTAATTTTGTTTTTGCGCTTTTCCTTTGGTATGCAACACTTCAATCCGCAATAAACATTATTCGCGTCTAACGTTTTGTGGTCAAGATTGCCTTGACACACAAGACACCTCCCCATATACTCAGCCCAGCAAAAAGGAACTTATTATCAATCAATTAAATAAAGCCTAGTGATTCTTTTTCAAAGGAACGAGATGTGATATATTAATCCCCGGCAAGTTAGAAAAAATGAAGTTCAGATATTAATCTTTACCCTTCTTTCGACACATATGGTGAATTAAATGATAAAGAATTGGGCAATAAAATTAAGTATCCCTTTCTTCGTATTATTCGTGGTTTCCGGATGCGCTAGTCTGCCATTGCCGGAAGAGATGAAAGCTCAGGTTGCCACCTATCAGCTACCCAAGTTCCCGGAAGATGGTGAGGCGATAGTGTATATCGTCCGTCCATCATCATCCTACAAAGTAAGCATGCTCAATGTGTTTTTAGACAATCAGGATACGAAATCGGAAATGGGTTCCACGCTGGGACGCCAGTATATATATTTTAGTCTTACGCCGGGTGAACATAAATTATTATCAAAAGGCGAGAACTGGGCAGAAACCAATGTGTTTGCAAAAGCAGGGGATGTTATATTTATCCAACAGGAACCTGCCATGCCAATACTTAGGGGAGCGAGAAACAAACTCTTAAAGCTTAACGATTATGAAGGAAAATATCATGTTAAGACTCTAACTATGGGAACAACCATCAATCGCAATCAGCCAAATGTGCAGACACGAGAGGTTCAGGCAAGAATTGGACAAAATGCGAAAGCCAACACATATACAGGAAGTGTCACTGCTGGAAGATTTGCAAAAGGGATTGGGTTTTCCAACATGAACTACAAGCTTGAAGTTACCGCCGATAACGGTGACAAAACCACTTTCTATATAAGGTCCGATTCCAGAGTTATTGACGTTAATGGGAATCAGATCGATTGGAAAACCCTCTCCGGCTTCAAAGGCAGAAAAGTAGAAATAGAATATTTCACTATTACCGATGCGACAGGCGGCGACCCGTCTCGCAACGACTTCGCCTATGAAATCGGACAGAAGGGAGTACGCCTGCTGCGTTTTCTCGATTGATGTATCCTGGTTGCATACCACATATTTCGGCGATCATAAGGATCCTAAAGTGCACATTTCAATAGGTAAGAAGCATTATTTTCGACCACTTTCCCCAAGAGACAAAACCGGCGAATATAATCAGTTTGACGAATTCTGAAGAATACTCTAGAAGTACAAAAATAATAGTTATTGGAGGTGTTAAAATGTTTGAGGGACTTCTGCAACCGATGCACCTTATAATCATTCTGGTTATAGTTTTGATTATCTTTGGCCCGGGGAAACTTCCGGAATTGGGAGGTTCAATCGGTAAAGCGATCAAGGGATTTAAGCGGGCGATGAATGAACCCGAAAAAAAACCTGAGGAAGAAGAAAAGAAAATTGAAAAATAAACAAGGGATTAGCAGCGTTAAATCTATCAATGAAGAAAAATCTCCTTATACTCATTCTATTATTACTATCTGCAACCTTCAGGTCTTCAGTCTTGAAAATTATTCAATCTTTCAAATTGAAAGAATCATGCCTAAAATATCATCGCCTGAGCTGGTTTGGACTCTTCGGACAGGGAACAGGGCGCTATAAGTGTAAAGCTGCTCTGGGTTGATGATCATGCCGCAGCCTGTTTCTGCGCCAGTGAATCGAAGTAAACCATACTTGGCGTCTTC
>JAKLES010000030.1 GCA_022711575.1 Deltaproteobacteria bacterium
GGGAGGGGGTACATGAACACAAGGATTAAAAAGAGAGATGGCCGTTTAGTTAAGTTTAACGCGGATAAGATTACCAATGCCATTGCCAAGGCCTGTGCCGCCACAGGTGAATTTGATATGAAGGAGGCGCGCAAGTTGACCATCAAGGTGCTCAATCTTGCGGAGCAGCTTTTCAACGGTAAAATTCTATCGGTGGAAGAAATACAGGATATCGTCGAAGAGGTTCTCCTGCAGTCTCCATATCGCATGACTGCTAAAGCCTACATTATTTATCGTGATCAACACTCCCGTCTCAGAGATATCACGAATAAAATGGAAGTGGATCTGGTCGATCAGTATTTAAAAAAGGCCGACTGGAAGATTAATGAAAATAGCAATATGGATTATTCCCTGCAGGGGCTGAATAATTATATATCTTCCGAGGTCAGCAAGGTGTACTGGCTCAATGAAATTTATACGCCGGAAATCCGCAAGGCGCATACCGAAGGTGATTTTCACATTCACGATTTAAGCTTGTTGTCCGTTTATTGCGTGGGCTGGGATTTATATGATGTGCTTCTGCAGGGGTTCCGCGGTGTGTCCGGTAAGGTGGAAAGCAAGCCTGCTAAGCATTTGCGCAGCGCCTTAGGGCAGGTGGTCAATTTCTTTTACACGCTTCAGGGTGAAGCGGCCGGTGCTCAAGCGTTTTCCAACTTCGACACGTTACTGGCGCCCTTCATCCGGTATGATGGTTTGAGTATTAAGGAAATCAAGCAGGCGCTTCAGGAATTCATCTTTAACATTAACGTGCCCACGCGTGTCGGTTTTCAAACGCCGTTTACAAATGTTACACTGGATTTGACCGTTCCCAAGTATTACGCGGATCAGCCTGTTATTATCGGCGGCAAACCTCAGAAGGAAACTTACAAGGAATTCCAAGAAGAACTGGATTTGTTCAATAAGGCATTTTTACAGGTGATGGCCGAGGGCGACGCGAAAGGCAGAGTCTTTACATTTCCGATTCCCACCTACAGCGTCACCAAGAATTTTGACTGGGACAACCCCAATATGACCGATCTTTGGGAAATGACCGCGAAATATGGTGTGCCGTATTTTTCTAATTTCATCAATTCCGATATGAACCCCGAAGATGCGCGCAGCATGTGCTGCCGCCTGCGTATCGACAACCGGGAACTGCAGATGAGAGGCGGCGGGCTTTTCGGTTCCAATCCGCTGACCGGGTCCATCGGCGTCATTACGATCAATATGCCGCGTATCGGCTATCGGGCCAAAACCAAAAAAGATTTTATGCAGCAATTGGCTAAGCTGATGGACACTGCTAAGGAAAGTCTGGAAACAAAACGGAAGGTATTGGAGAAATTTACCGACAGCAATCTCTATCCTTACACAAAGTATTATCTACGCAATGTCAAAGAAAGATTCAACGAATACTGGAAAAATCATTTTTCCACCATCGGACTGGTCGGTATGAATGAAGCCTGCCTGAATCTGCTGGGAACTAATATTGCATCGTCAGAAGGCCAAACCTTCACTAAATCGGTTCTGGATTTTATGCGAACCCGATTGATTGCCTATCAGAAAGAAACGGGCAATAATTATAATCTAGAGTCCACGCCGGCAGAAGGTACCTCCTATCGTCTGGCGCGTATCGACAAAGTCAAATATCCGGATATTATTTCCGCCAGCGATGGAAAGTCCAAAACGGCGGAGCCGTATTATACTAACTCCACGCAGCTACCGGTGAGCTATACCGATGATATCTTTGAAGCACTGGATTTGCAGGATGAAATTCAAACGCGTTATACCGGCGGAACGGTTTTTCATACGTTTGCGGGTGAGCGCATCGACGATCCTCTGGCTGTGAAATCACTCGTGCGCAAAATCTGCTCCAATTATCATCTACCCTATCTGACTTTTACGCCAACCTTTAGCGTCTGCCCATCGCACGGATACCTCAAAGGGGAAGTGGAAAATTGTCCAACCTGCGCAGAATCCTGCGAAGTCTATTCACGCGTGGTTGGCTATCTTAGGCCGGTCAAGCAGTGGAACAAAGGCAAACAGGAAGAATTTGATTCACGGCAGGTGTACCGGCTTCAGTAAATGAAGCAGTGGATTTTGTTGCAAGCCCTGCCAATCCCGGCGGGGCTCAGTTGGTTGAAGTCATCCGGGATGGCATAAGGGACACATGAAAATCGGTGGTTTGCAAAAAGTATCTTTAATTGATTATCCTGGAAAAATCAGCGCCATCGTTTTCACACAAGGCTGTAATTTCCGCTGTCCTTATTGTCATAATCCGGAACTGGTGGAACAAAAATTATATCAGCCCTGCCTGTCGGAAAAAGACATTCTGGGATTTCTCTCAACCCGTCAAGGAAAGATTGACGCGGTAACCATCACCGGTGGTGAACCGACCCTCCAGAAAGATTTAATTCCTTTTATCCAAAAGATTCGTAAAATGGAATTTGCCGTAAAGCTTGATTCCAACGGCTCATATCCGGATATTCTTGCCCGTCTGATCCAGGAAAAACTTCTTGATTTTATCGCGCTGGATGTGAAAGCGCCGGCCGAAAAGTACGAAAGTGTTGTGAAATCATCGGTGGCTATCGACATTATCCGGGAAAGTATTCAGATTGTTTTAAAGGCGAAAATTCCACATGAATTCCGTACAACCGTTGTAGCTTCGCTGCTGACGACAAAAGATATTTTGGCGATCATCCGGGAAATTGCCGGCGCTAAACGCTACGCTTTGCAAAAATTTCAGCCGGCCAGGACACTGAATGAAAAATATATTAAGGAAAAGACATACTCGGATGAGGAGTTCCTAAAAATAAAAGAACAACTGGAAAAAGAAGTTCCTGTGGTTATAATCCGTTAACGGCAGAAAGCGGGAAGACATTCATGCAAGACAAAAAAAATAGTGGCGATTCCATTGACGCGGATCATGTGAGACGGTTAACTCAAATCGGTCTGGCGCTTTCTGCGGAGAAGGATATCGACCGTCTCTTGGAGAAAATATTAACCGAAGCGCGGACTATCACGAACGCCGATGGCGGCACGCTTTATATGATGTCGGATAACGCAAAAGAGCTTCAGTTTGCTATTGTTCAGAACGAATCCTTGGGGCTGGCCATGGGTGGAACAGGTGATGAAATGACCTGGCCAACCTTAAAATTGATCGCTGCCGATGGGTCGTCTGATCACACTCATGTTTCCGCGCATGTAGCGGCGACAGGAGAGGTGGTCAATATTCCCGATGTTTACGATGCGCCCGGTTTTAATTTTGATGGTCCTCGGGCGTTCGATCAGGCAACCGGTTATCGTACGCAATCGATGCTGGTTGTCCCGATGCGTAATCATGACAATGATATCATCGGCGTTTTGCAGCTGATAAACTCGAAAGACCAGGAAGAGGGTCATGTCATTCCTTTTTCCGGGAAGGCGCAGAAACTGGCCGAATCGATGGCCTCCCAGGCAGCGGTGGCTCTAACCAAAAACTTGCTGATTGTTGAACTGGAAAATCTGCTGGATGCTTTCATTCAAACCATTGCCATTGCCATTGACGAAAAGTCCCCCTATACAGGCGGACACGTCCGACGTGTGGTCGATCTAACCATTAAAATTGCCAATAGAATCAATCACACTCATGAGGGGTATTTTGCTTCGATATCCTTTTGCGATGATGAAATGCGGGAATTGCGCATGGCTGCCTGGTTGCATGATGTCGGGAAAATTACCACACCCGAACATGTCGTGGATAAATCAACAAAATTGGAAAAAGTATATGACCGGATTGAAGACGTTAAAATCCGCTTTGAAATGCTTAAGCGGGAATATCAACTGGCGATAAAGAATGCCCGGGAGAATTTGGACGATTATCCATCGCAGGATGTTGAAAAAGAAATCAAGGCGTTGGATGAAGAATATCAGTTCCTGGTGCGCGTGAATAGCAGCAGCGAGTTCATTGAGGATAAAATGATTGAGCGGATCAAACTGATTGCCCAAAGGACGTGGAGCACCAGTACGCAAACTTTGCCGCTGCTCACCGAAGATGAAATTTATAATTTGAGCATCCGTCACGGTACACTCAATGCTGAAGAAAGAAATATTATCAATAATCACGCGGCTGTAACATACAAAATGCTGGCTAAGCTGCCTTTCCCCAGAAAATTACAAAAGATCGCCGAGTATGCCGCTGCGCATCATGAAAAACTCGACGGCAGCGGTTATCCGCTAGGGCTAAAGGGCGAACAGCTGCCCCTGCAGTCGCGCATCATTGCTCTGGCCGATATTTTTGAAGCGCTTACCGCCAAAGACCGGCCTTACAAAAAAGAAAAAACACTGGGCGAGGCTTTGAAAATAATGGAGTCTATGGTCAAGGATCAACATATTGATTCAAATTTATACGAGCTTTTTATCAAAGAAAAGATTTATATGGATTATGCCATCAGAGAACTGACACCGCAGCAGATGGACATTTGAGAAAAGGTCAAAAACAGGTTCAGGGTATAAGGATCAGGGATCAAGGCGAAAGAAAGAAGGTAGATTTTTTTCTTGATTTTATGCGTTTGTGTGGTATGGTGCCTCGCAAGCGGTGATTTAAAAGTAAATTGCTCCGCTCTATAAATGTGCTAAAGCACTGAATATCAATGAATCACATTTTATTGAACCCGTGCTTTTGCACGGGTTTTTTTGTTTGTTATGATTAAAACCTACAGAAAAAAATTGTAAGGAGAAAATGATTATGCAGATTTCGTCGGAAGGTGTCAAAGTGGGTCATCCTGATCTGGTAGCGGATATTATTGCGGCCAATGTTATTGCAGAGATTCTGGATGGGGAACGGAAAGAAAAAGATGGGCTTAATCTGGCAAATATGCCCCATTGCGGCATTGAAGTATTTTTAGGTAAGGGAATATGTCTTGTCGGGGGTGAAGTGCGGACTCGAGTGTTTGTAGATATCGACCAGATTGCCAGGGATGCTGTTTTGGCGTTGGGCTACAACCACGCAGCAGTGGGCTTAAACGGACATACAATGGGTGTACTAAATGCCATCATTCCCCAGTCGCCGGACATCAACCGGGGAACAAGCTGTCTTTTAAACAAAGATCATGAAATCGGTGCGGGCGATCAGGGACTGATGTATGGTTTTGCCTGTGATGAAACGCCCGAACTTCTTCCTCTGCCTTATGTTCTGGTCAATAAACTGATGAGAGCCTTTGAATATTGCCAGGATCCTATGTTTGCACCGGATGGGAAAGGACAAGTTTCTGTGGATTATGATATTAAAACAGGGAGACCGATTCGTGTGGCAAAAATATTGATGTCCAATGCCGTTGATTACCGTTATGTAAAAAGTAATCATGGCAAAGTCCGTGACCGCGCCAAGAAAATAGCCTTCAATAGTCTCAAGGATTGCGTGGACAGGAAAACAGAATTCCTTTTCAATCCTACCGGCGAATGGAATGCCCTCAATTCCTGCAGTTCTGCAGATTCAGGCATTACCGGACGTAAACTGGTCGTGCAGTTATACGGCGGTTATCCGGGAGCACAGTTAGGCGGCGGCGCGGTTGTCAACAAATCACCGGAAAAAGTGGATTGTTCGGCGGTTTTCGGTTCGCGCTATGTTGCTAAAAATATTGTGGCGGCAGGTCTGGCATCCAAATGTTCGGTTCAGCTTGCCTATGCTATCGGCATTGCCAAACCGTTTTCCGTTTATGTCAATACGTTTGGAACCGGAAAAATATCAGATGAAAAACTGGAAAAAATTATTGAGAAAAATTTTGATTTGACTCCTCAGGGAATGATTGAAAAATTCGGCCTGCTGAAGAGCGACATTTACCGTAAAATCCCACGTACATTATTCATGGATGATTACCGCTGGGAAAAAACAGATAAAATAAAAGATCTTCAAAAAGCGGCTAAATAGGACGGATTAAAGAAGACAGGAGACGATTGTGATTTCAAGATATTCGAGAGAGAGAATGACAGCGATCTGGAGCCAGGAAAACAAATATCAGAAATGGCTGGACGTGGAACTAGCGGCTTGCGAGGCAATGGCCAACCTGGGCAAGGTTCCGGTAGAAGCGGTCAAAAATATTAAAGCCAGAGCATCCATCAATGTGGCCCGGATTGATGAAATTGAAACAATCACCAAACACGATGTCATCGCTTTTGTAACGTCCCTCACGGAAAAAATAGGGGAGGACGGCCGTTTCATTCATATGGGGCTTACATCCTCGGATGTTTTGGACACGGCGCTAGCGGTGCAGTTAAAAGAAGCCGCCGAAATTCTCCTCGATGATCTTGATCAACTTCTGGCTGTGTTAAAAAAGAAAGCGCTTGAACATAAGAACACCTTAATGATCGGCCGGTCGCATGGCATCCATGCCGAGCCGATTACATTTGGCCTGAAAATGGCCCTGTGGTATCAGGAAATGCAGCGAAATCGCGAACGTTTGCTTCGAGCTAAAGAAACGGTAAGTTATGGGAAAATAGCGGGAGCTGTGGGAACTTTTTCATTTATCGAGCCGTTTGTCGAAGAGTACGTCTGCGAAAAGCTTGGCCTGAAACCCGCGCCCGTGTCATCGCAAATTGTCCAACGCGACCGACATGCTGAGTTTTTTACCACCTTGGCGATTGTCGCGTCGTCGCTGGATAAATTTGCACAGGAAATTCGCCTGCTGCAAAGAACCGAAGTCCGGGAGGCGGAGGAATATTTCTCGCCGGGTCAGAAGGGGTCTTCGGCTATGCCGCATAAGCGCAATCCCGTGCTTTCAGAAAACATCTCCGGTTTAGCCAGGCTGGTGCGTTCTTACGCAGTTGCGGCGCTGGAAAACGTTGCATTGTGGCACGAAAGAGACATCAGCCATTCATCTGTAGAAAGAGTGATCGGACCGGATGCAACGATTGTTCTGGATTTTATGCTGGGGCGGTTTACTGATATGATGGATAAGCTGGTCGTTTATCCGAAGCGCATGCTGTCTAATTTAAATATGACGCACGGTGTGATCTTTTCACAGATGGTTTTGCTGTCGCTCATTGAAAAAGGGACAACGCGCGAAGACGCGTATGCTGTTGTTCAGAAGAACGCGATGAAGTCCTGGCACGAAGGAATAGAATTTCAAAAGCTTCTGGCGCAAGACGGAATTGTTAAAAAATATCTGGATGAGAAAGATCTGGCAGGTATTTTCAACGTGAACAATTTCCTGAAGAATCTGGATTTTATTTTTAGTAGGGTATTTCAAGTTTAAAATTGTGGGGAATGATTGCGTGACTTTCAGGTCATTCAAGCCGTTCCCTGCTGATTATACATGAACATCGGTTAGAGAATGTATTATTCTTTTACCAGAATGGTATCTTTCAGGAATGAATCCAGCGTATCCGGATAGTCTATCGTGTAATGCAGGCCGCGGCTTTCTTTTCTGGCGCGTGCGCTCTGCACGATCAGCTTGGCCACGGTGGTAATATTGCGCAGTTCGATGAGGTCTTTTGTGACTTTGTAGTTCCAGTAATATTCGTGGATTTCCCGTTGGACCATATCTATTCTCCGCTCGGCTCGTTCCAGGCGTTTATCCGAACGCACAATGCCAACATAATTCCACATGCATCTGCGGATTTCATCCCAGTTGTTCGTGACAACGATGCTGTCGTTGCTTTCGGCTGTGTCACCGGGATCCCAAGGGCGGATCTGTGCATCACTGAGTTCGGTTTGCCGGAATGATTTGGCGATTCTTATATAAGCCCGATGGGAGTAAACCAGCGCTTCCAGAAGCGAATTGCTGGCCAAGCGGTTGGCGCCGTGGAGGCCGGTGCAGGAGACTTCGCCGCAAGCAAACAGGTTATCGATCGACGTTTTGCCGTAATGATCAACGGCAACGCCACCACAAATATAATGAGCCGCCGGCGCGATAGGAATGGGCTGTATGGCCATGTCGATGCCATACTCCAGACATTTATGGTAGATGTTAGGAAAACGGTCGATCAAAAAATCGCGGCCGTGGTGCGTGATGTCCAGCAGGACATATTCGTCGCCGGACTGCTTGATTTCCGTATCGATGGCTTTGGCCACAACGTCTCGCGGTGCGAGACTTTTCATGGGGTGATATTTCTCCATGAAGGTATCACCGTTTTTCAATTTGAGTATTCCACCTTCGCCGCGGACGGCTTCGCTGATGAGAAACGCCTTGGCTTCCGGATGAAAAAGACAGGTCGGATGAAACTGGATGAACTCCATATTAGCAACTTGAGCGCCCGCGCGGTAAGCCATCGCAATGCCGTCGCCTGTGGCAATGTCCGGGTTCGTAGTAATCAGATAAACCTTGCCTGCGCCACCGGTGGACAGAATAGTATATTTGGCGCGGTAGGTATAGATTTCACTGTTATGAACGTCGAGCACATAGGCGCCCAGGCAGTTAATTGTAAGGCCTGCGACATCTTTTTGGATGATGAGATCAATGCCGATATGATTCTCGAAAATTTGAACATTCTTCAGAGCGGCAACTTTCTCGTGCAGCGCCCGTTCGATTTCGCGGCCGGTCAGATCTTTGGCGTGCAATACGCGCCGACGATGATGGCCTCCCTCCTGTCCTAAATCATAAAGATGAGGAGGTACTTCTGATTTTGTGAAATTGACACCCCACTCAATCAATTCCTGAATTCTGGGAGGCGCCTCACGAACCACAAACTCGACAACATCTCGGTTGCAGAGTCCTGCGCCACAGGCCAGTGTATCACTGATGTGTTCTTCAAAACTATCTGTTTTGTCTGTTACTGCTGCGATTCCGCCCTGGGCATAATTGGTATTGGACTCCGATTTTTCTTTTTTTGTAACAATCGCCACTGATCCGAGTTGCGCGACTTTTATGGCTAGGCTTAAGCCCGCAATACCGCTGCCGATAATTAAGAAATCAGTTTTTATTTCCATGGAAACTAATCCGATCAATAAATACTGGTAAAAGTTTGTTTACAAATACTTCATGCTTTTATATAAGTTTTTTGAATTGTTTGTAAAGAAATTATTAAGAAGGATTAAAAATTGTTTGTTTTAGGAATCGAGTCATCGTGCGATGAAACAGCGGCCGCGATTGTCAATGACGGAAAGCTACTTTCCAATGTCATTGCTTCGCAAATTCAGGATCACAGTGCTTACGGAGGCGTCGTTCCGGAGATTGCGTCGCGCAAACATATTGAAGCCATTTCTCCCGTGATTAGACAGGCGATGGCGGATGCAGGACTGACATTGAAAAACCTGGAAGGTATTGCCGTTACAAGAGGACCGGGTTTGATTGGCTCATTGCTTGTCGGATTGTCCACCGCCAAGGCGCTGGCTTATGGTCTTAAGATTCCCTTTGTCGGCGTCAATCATCTGGAGGGGCATATCATGGCCTCATTCCTGGCCGAAAAAAAGCCGCAATTCCCTTTTGTCGCACTAGTCGTTTCCGGCGGTCACACCAATGTTTATCTGGTAAACAATTATCACGAGTTTCAGTTGTTCGGCCACACGCTCGACGATGCCGCGGGCGAAGCTTTCGACAAGGCTGCCAAGCTGCTCGATCTGGGCTATCCGGGTGGCGTTGTTATCGACAAAATGGCAAAAATCGGCAATTCCAAAGCATATAATTTCCCCCGCGCTATGAAGGATTCACATGATTTCAGCTTCAGCGGCTTGAAAACGTCACTGTTAACCGTGTTCAAAAAACGGGGGGGGAATTTCAATAAAGAAGAATTGCCGGATATTGTGGCCAGTTATCAGGAAGCGATTATCGATGTGCTGATTGATAAAACGCTGCAAGCG
>JAKLES010000300.1 GCA_022711575.1 Deltaproteobacteria bacterium
GCCTTGGACAATATTACCCTGGGAAATGGGACGACGGTTGCCCATGCGATGGCGGATGAAATGTTCAAACAGTGCTGGAAAATCTATGCCGTCGATTTTTCATCGCCAATGTGGCGCCTTGCGGCATTTCTAAAAGATACGGGGAAATGGGGCCGGGAATATCTCCGGGTTGTTCATGGATATGCGGATAAGGAAGATGAGCAAGAACCGATGCATCGACTGGTGTCTCTTTATCTGAAAATCCGGTTTGGACTGGCCTTGAAGAGCGTTGCCGATTTCGTCAGATTTATGTCGATCGGAGCCGCGCTGGCTTCCCACTATACGACAGTTTGGCCGGACAGCGACGGCCATAATGCCGGCTATTGTGTTGTCGAAGATGGTACATTGAAGAAACCGGGCATCCTAAGCTTTGCTGAAAGGCTTCAGGGGCAGGAGGCCACGCTGTATTACAAATCCAAGGTTTGGTTGTTCGGAACACTGGATCTTGGAAAAACGCAAGAAGGGAACAGAGCCTGGGCCTTTATTCCCGGGTGGATTGCTGACTTTGTTGTTGCAGAAAATAAAAATAATAAATGCTGATAAGGAGGTAAATACCCTTTTAGTGGTATTTACTTGTTTAACATTTCTCGATATTCATGCCGTCAAGAAGGAGAGTGTTCATGTTCACCAGCAATGAAATATCTGTGAAAGAGCAATTAGCCGGCAAACGAATTCTGATCACCGGCTCGACCGGATTCTTAGGGAAAGTTGTCATCGAAAAGATTATTCGTGAGATATCGGATGTCGAAAAGATCATCCTGCTGATCCGGGGAAACGATCGGTATGCTACGGCGAAGGAACGCTTTGACCATGAGATTGCCGTGTCCACTGTTTTTGACCGGCTCAAAGATGAAAGCCCCATCTCCTTCCGTCAATTCTGCCGTGAGAAAATCGAGTGC
>JAKLES010000301.1 GCA_022711575.1 Deltaproteobacteria bacterium
GTTAAAGGCATATCCGATCTGATTGTTGTTCCGGGGTTGATCAATCTTGATTTTGCCGATGTGAAAAACATCATGTGCAATATGGGCATGGCGCTGATGGGCACCGGCACGGCCAGCGGCGAAAATCGCGCTATTGAGGCCGCGCAACGGGCGATATCCTCGCCGCTTCTGGAAGATAACACGATTCAGGGTGCGCAGGGCATTCTGCTCAGCATCACCGGCGGACCGGATATGAGCCTGTATGAAGTCAATGAAGCCTCCTCTCTGATTCAGTCCGAAGCGCATGAAGACGCCAATATTATTTTCGGCACGGTCATCGATGAGAACATGAAGGATGAAATAAGGATTACCGTGATCGCGACCGGTTTTGAAGACGCGATGAAGAAAAAACAGACGCCGTCCAATGTGACCCATCTGGGCGGTTTCCGGAAAGAAGACTTATCGACACCCGCTTTTATGCGCAAGGAAAAATCTCGCGACCAGGCCAATGTGCTGACCATGGGCATCAATGATGAAAGTGAAAACGTCGATATCGAGATTCCCACGTTTCTGCGCCGGCAGGCGGACTAAAAAGTGATTTGTGGCTATCCGGCCGGGTGCGCAAGGGCTAAGGCCTTGAGATGTCCATGAATTGGAAACAGAAAAAAAAATACGAAACCCTTTTAGCCCGTGAGCAGGGTTTTGTGAAAAAAGTCTGGGGAACCTGCCATACGGTTTGCCTGGCCTATCCTAATGTTTATCGGATCGGCATGGCCAACCTCGGGTTCCAGACCGTCTATAAAATATTTAACGAGCTCCCCTCCTTTCTTTGTGAAAGAGTGTTTCTGTCCGTGCCCGGTGACGACGCCGAATTCGTCACCGGCGCGGCGGAAACGGTTAGTCTGGAGAACCAAAAACCCATCCGGAATTTTGACATTCTGGCTTTTTCC
>JAKLES010000302.1 GCA_022711575.1 Deltaproteobacteria bacterium
CGTCCTCCTGTTTTTCCTTCAATATATCGTATTTATATATATTTTCGATATTTTTTCGTCTATATCGTATTTCATTCCCCTAAGCAACGCATTTTTAAAATGTATTTGCAATTTGTAAATGACTGTAATACTAACGGCTGAGATTTTACTTATTTTGAGTTATTCCATATTCTCATTCGAGGTGATTGTATGCTGAAATTTTTCCGCAAGCACGCGCGAGGCTGGTTCATGCTTGTCTTCATGGCCATCATTATTTTTGTTTTTGTTCTTTATTTTGGAACAGACAGAGGCTCACGAGCAGCCAACGCTCTCGCCATCATCGATGGCGTTCAGATCAGCGAAGCTGAATATTATAACGAATACTCAAAAATGACGGACATGGTGAGAGCTCGTTACGGCGGCGCTTTGACGGCGGATATGCTCAAGCAAATGGATCTGAAAAAGGTGGCATACGACAACCTGATCAATCGTCAGATTATTATTGCCAAAGCAAACGACTTAAAACTACAGGTATCCGATGATGAGTTAATGCAAATGATCATGGCCATGCCCGCGCTGCAAACAGACGGTAAATTTGACAACTACAAATATAAGCAATTATTACGATACAACAAGTTAACCGCCGAAGATTTCGAAGCCGGCCAGAAAGTTAATCTGGCCGCCGGTAAAATTGAAGCCATTATTCGCGAAGGAATCAAAGTGTCCGATCAAGAAGTGCTGGATCTATACGCTTTGCAGAATCAAAAAATTAACCTCGATTTCATTCAAATTTCCGGCGCCGATATAACCACGCAGGCGAATCCGTCAACCAGTGATCTGGAAACCTATCTCAAGAAGAACAGTAATACTTTTCGTGTTCCCGAGCAGGTAAAAATTAAATATCTGTATTTTGCCACTGAGATGTTTTCTTCCGCCGAAATCAGCCC
>JAKLES010000303.1 GCA_022711575.1 Deltaproteobacteria bacterium
GTTACCGGTTGGATGGACAGAGCCGTTTTAAAAAAGCAGCATCCGGGTTGGCTCAGAGAGATGGAGCATGAAGGCAAGTTGATTGTGTCCGGCGAGGAAAAGAAAACGTCGCATCATGCATAATTAATAGTGTTGGTTGCAGAAGCATTAACATTGTTGAAAGCGGCGTTCACTAAAACAGTGCGCGCCGCTTTCTGCTGTTATAGTTATTAAGGAAAATTTAAAAATGATGTCCAGCAACACCGAAACATTTGTCATGGATCAAATTCTTGATCGCGCTATAGAACAAAATCCTCACGCCCGTGAACTGTTGAAAGCTTTCGGTCCGATTATTGCCCGGCAAAGGCAACTGACGGCCTCCATGGATTTACCCAAGTTGGATTATTCATCCATTGACAAAGAAAAGCTCAAAGCCGGTGTTCCTGTTATTCAGCAGATCAATTTGTTTTCATCTGAAGACCCGTTCAAAGAAATTTCTTTATCTCTGATTTCTGTGGTCAAGGACGGCATGCCCACGCTGGCGGTGGAACTTGAACGCCTGTCCGACCTGATTTCCGAAGGCAAACTTCGTCTGGCGGATTACTTTGAATCGCATGCGAGTGATGAAAATAAATCGCTGGAAGGGTGGGGAAATAACCTGAAAATATCTCCGTCCAATGCTTCCTTTTTATTGAGTCTGGTGGCGCGTGTCCTTTTGGAGCGACGGGCGAATGAAGCCAATGCAGCGCTGGGTGAGTTTTCCTGGGAAAAAGGCTATTGTCCAATCTGCGGCGAGTTTCCATCGATTGCGCTGATTGAGGAAGAAGGCGGCAAGCGGTTTTTACATTGCAGTTCCTGCGGGCAGGACTGGCGTTTTACGCGCGTGATCTGCCCTTATTGTGAAAAAGAAGCTTCGAAAGAGATGGATTATTTTTACGTCGAGAA
>JAKLES010000304.1 GCA_022711575.1 Deltaproteobacteria bacterium
GAGGACGAGCGTAAAACTCTCGGCGATCTAGCATCCAAAGGAACGCAAAAATCACAGAAAATCCTCAATGCATTGATTCTGCTCGATTGTGACGAAGGAGAGTACCAGACAGAACACTCGACCAATGAAGAAATTGCCCGTGTGCTCCATATCAGCATGAGAAAGATCGACCGCGTAAAAAAGCGATTTGTCGAGGAAGGTCTTGATGCTGCCCTTGATAAAAAAGTTGGAAACCGTGTTTACGCCAAAAAGGCTGATGGAGATTTCGAAGCCCATCTGGTTGCATTGAGTTGCGGCGAGCCACCAGAAGGCTTTGCACGTTGGTCTTTGAGGCTATTGGCCGACAAGGTTGTCGAGCTCAATTATATTGACAGCATTTCTCATGAAACCGTGCGTCGAATTTTTAAAAAACGAAATCAAACCCTGGCAACGCAAGGGATGGGTAATTCCGCCAGATCAAAACGGTAGCTTCGTCGCGAATATGGAAATGGTGTTGGATGTATATAAGCGACCCTTTGATCCACGTCACCCGATTATATGCATGGACGAATCACCAAAACAGCTGATCTCTGAAACAAGAGTCCCAATCCCGGCATCTCCTGGAAGAACGGCTAAACACGATTATGAATACAAGCGCTGCGGCAAATCCAACATTTTCCTTGCCTGTGAACCATTGGCAGGGAAGCGCATGGTAAAGGTCACTGAAAGAAGAACTGCTCTGGAATGGGCTTGTTTTGTAGAAGAAATCGCCGCCCAATACGAATATGCAGAAAAAATTACATTGGTGATGGACAACCTTAACACACATAACGCAGGATCGCTCTATGAGAAGTTCCCACCTGATAAGGCAAAAGCGTTATGGGATAGGTTTGAGTTTGTGCACACTCCAAAGCATGGCAGTTGGTTGAATATTGCTGAAATTGA
>JAKLES010000305.1 GCA_022711575.1 Deltaproteobacteria bacterium
AAACGTTGCCAGCTTGCCGGGATGAGTTATCCTCTAACCGGTCCGCTGACCTATGTTGAAGCCGATGAGTTAATGTCGGGATGGCGCGGTACATCGGGAACAGTCGGCACGTCAGGATCAGGAGGATTCCCGTCAGGATTCCTGAACGAACCAGGTAATACCATTACCTTCCTGCTCGCTCCATCGGCATCAGGCACTGCCTATCTTACCGTGGTCCGCCTACCCCTGATGTCCTTTGCGATAGACGGCTCCCCTGAGATCCCCGAGTCCTACCACGAAGGCCTGATAAACTGGGCAGCCCATTTAGCTTACATGAAGGCAGATTCTGAAACAAATAACGCAAATCGTGCTGCGTACTACGAGCAGATATTTACCGATCAGTTCGGGCATCTTCCCAATGCAAAATCAGAGCGTCTGCGAAAGACAATCATGATGAATACCAGGATGAGGCCGAGGCAGTTCGGTAGTTAGGCAACCACAATAGTTGAGCTTTACATTTACCCCTCTAAAGGAGGAATTTTCACATGGCGATTTTAAAAATTAAACAGTTAATGGAAGACCTGCAGAACGACACTCATGTTGTCCTGCCTTCCAACGTAGCGATTGCAGATGCCGCGACCCTGGCTACATCAGCCGGGAAAGCCGGTACGGCCCAGGTGGCTGTTTTAGCTAATACCGCAACCTTAGCGACATCAGCTGGTTATGCAGGTACAGCAAATGTTGCTATCCACGGTACATCCGGGACAAGCATCATTGCATAATCGATAATGACCAAAGGCTGGAGGGGCATCCACATACCTCTCCAGCGCTACCTCTCATGTATGTGTGTCAGTTATAAAAGGAGGTATTCCCATGGCAGAACGTGGATTCACGCCAATCAAGGTCCATCCGTTATTCAGCAATAAATCATTATCCG
>JAKLES010000306.1 GCA_022711575.1 Deltaproteobacteria bacterium
GATGCTAAGACAGCGACTTACACTGTCAATGCTTCTGCTAATGATGCTAGGTGTATAGATTCAGAATCCTGTACAGGTTATATGACGCAGTTGTATATGTATTTTCCTTATGCGAATGACGCTTCTAAAACATTTTTTAAATGGTCGGTTAATCTTCCCGCCAATGTCACTCTGATCAGCACTTATTTAACAGTATTCCCCTACTCATCAGCAACCAACGCATCATCTATTAATTTAGATTATGTGGCCGCTGACTCCTGCGGGACACTGGCAGCAAATCTTGCAGTTGGCGGATCGCCTGTGACTTGGACGTTCGGGAACTGGACGGCAGGAACAGCAGCAAAATCGGACGTAGATATTAAGGCTCTTTTATCAGCATGGTTAGCAAGAGCAGGTTACACGCCAGGCAACTATTTTGGGCTTCGTGGTATTTACAACACAGGGTCAGGCGTATCACGATTTATATCATCTTATGACGGTGACACAACTAAAGCGGCCCAACTAGAAGTAAATTACACAGGTGGGGATGCTATCATCGAAATGATGATGGCTCCCCCTCATGTTAAAACTAAGCAATATATAGAAATGAACATCTGGAATCAGGACGCAGGGGATATTCTCTATGTCTATCTAGATAACGTGGAAGTTGAAAGTTTGCGATACACAATACAGGCAGGAGATGTGCCTGCAAACTCCGCAACGCCATTTAAGAAAACCGTCCTGTTGGATTATACGGGATTAAGCGCAGGGGAACACCACATTGATGCCGTTCTCAAGACAAGTGGCGGTGATTCCCGAATGGGAACTCAGGTTGAAGGCAGGGACTTAAAGACTTGGACTACAACTCACGACGGAATCCCAGCAGTAGGAATCAACGAGAACAATGCAATTTGTATTAAAAATGGAAGTGC
>JAKLES010000307.1 GCA_022711575.1 Deltaproteobacteria bacterium
GGGCGCAAGTGTTGACGATGAGAAAAGAATGAAAAAGAAGGGGGCTTGATACCAAGTCCCCTTCTTTATATGACAAACTCTTGCAGGATTACTATTTTTTCTTATCTACTCTATCTTTAAGCTCTTTGCCTACTTTAAAAAAAGGCAGTTTTTTGGGTTCAACTTTAATTTTTGTGCCGGTTTTAGGATTTCTTCCCGTGTAGGAACCATATTCTTTAACGACAAAGCTGCCAAATCCGCGAATTTCGATGCGCCCGCCGTTTTTTAACTCATCGGTAAAACCTTTAAAAACAAGGTTAACAACATCAATTGCTTTTTTCTCCGTTAAATTCAGCTTCCTGCTCAAAGCTTCAATAAGACCGGATTTGTTCATAGAGCCTCCTTAAGACTATTTACAGCAAGAATCGCCTGATATTATGATGCTAATCATCTAACACGTGGCCGACTATTATTTATTTTTATGCGATTGTCAAGAATATTTTTACCTTTTTTTAATCTGAAATTCACCAAGTAATTGCTGAACTTCCCGCCCGGTCAGAGACCGCCACTCGCCTTCTTTCAAACCCTTCAGCGTAATATTACCGATAGATTCGCGCACAAGGCGGGTCACCGGATGGCCGACAGCCTCAAAACCTCTGCGAATAATTCTGTTTTTTCCCTCGCGCAACGTGAGACTGAGCCAACAGCTTTTATCATTGATCTTTTCAATTTTTAGATTTTCCGGATGGAATACACCATCGGGGAATGTAATACCCTTGCTGATTTGTTTAAATTCCGCAGAACTTAAACGTCCTGAAATCTTCGCCCGATAGGTCTTGGGTATCTGAAAGCTCGGATGCTGAATTTTTTGGGCAAAGTCCCCATCATTCGTTAGAAGCAATAGTCCTGCTGAATCATAATCGAGCCT
>JAKLES010000308.1 GCA_022711575.1 Deltaproteobacteria bacterium
ATCAGTTCGAACAGCTTTTCTTCGTTTTTAGGGTGAACCGCTGTTTTTAAATAGTTTAGTACGGTATAGAGGTGACCATACCATAAATGGTGAAAAATAAACTTTAAATGCTCTTGCTTGTCGTCCTTGCTGAGCGCAATCATGCTCATGAAGTCGCGCACCTTTTTTCCTAAATGATACCAGTCCAAAATGATCGTCGGCGGACCACCAAAAACCATATCGAAATGTTGGCGAATGATACTCGCCCCATCGGTAATAGCCACCACCGGTAAAAGTTTTGACTCCTGTCCATAGTCCCGGACCAGACGACTCTTGAGCAAATCCGGCAAGGAAATTATCTCGTGGCCTTGGCTATCAATCAGCGCGGTGAGGTATTCAAACTCCCGGTCCCGCTTCTGCCAGATGACCAGATCAGTCCGAATCGCCGGCGTTTTCTTTTGCGGGGCATCTTCCAGTAGTAATTTTGGCTTAACGCCTTGTTTATGTTCGCGATTATCTTTCTGGCCACGCACTTGAATCGCATCTTCGAACAGTAAAATCTCTGGGCTTTGGGGATCGTAAATTGCCACTTTTTCCTGAATGTCTAGTACAAAGGAAGCTCCATGGCTCACGAGTTCCTCGATTTCTTCTTGTTGCGTTCGACGGACTGCTGCGGCTTTCTCAACGACAATTTGCCAAATCTTTTGATCGCTCAGTTGCCGATTCCCTGTCACCCGCTCTATTAACTCTGCGACTTCGTTATAGCTCAATCGATTACTATAGTACGCTGAGAATTCTTTCAATCGATCACTGACATAACCCTCTTGAAATTGATCCGTCCAATCAAAGTAAGTCCGATCCAAGCTGGTTGGGTTCGCGCGGTCGATAAATCGCTGTACATGGAATTCAAATCGTCCGTGAAG
>JAKLES010000309.1 GCA_022711575.1 Deltaproteobacteria bacterium
TAATCATTCAGAAAAGGAAGGCGTTGCTAAGGCACAAGGCTTATGAGCAGAGACGGGCGCGTGCAAACTCCCTTCTCATGGAAAGTGATCAATACGCGCGGAGCAATGAATATGAAAAAGCTATCAGTAATGCAATAGCGGCAATTAAAATATTTCCAGAAGAAGCTAGCCTATATACATATTCAGGCGAGTTGCTGCTGAGAGTAAATAGATATAAGGATGCCGAATGGTATTTTCAAAATAGTTTGAAACTTAAGCCACAGCAACAGGCCGTATTGTTACAATATGGTATGGTAAAGCTTCGATTAGGAGACGCCGAGAGTGCATTGCGCTCCTTTAAAGATGCCGAACAAATGGGCATGCAAGGCGAGTTACTGGCAAAGGAAAAATGCCTGGCTTATTTAATATTGAAGGATTTTACAAATGCCCTGCTAAGCCTGGAGGGCCATTACAGCGATGAAAGCCTTGATCCGGCTACTGCCTCTAGGCTATCGGTGGCATATGCGGGAATAGGGGCTTGGTCAAATGCGATCAAATATGCTTCATATGCTGAGCAATACGAACCAGGGCATAGTTTCTACTCGTACAATCTGACCCAGGTCTTGCTAAAGGCTGGCAGATTCACTGGATCTGTTTCCAGGATTATCGAATGGGCGAATGAAGTAGATCCCAGCCTCGCGCTTAGGGAGTTCGAAACGAATACCAATATGCGAAACTGTGTATCGGTTAGTGTGCTGAACGAAATCCTGCAATTAATCAGCAATCGCCAAAACCAGGTCAGCCATTCTGGTGACACAATTAAACGTAACGAATGAACACACAGCGAACAAGGCCATGGGGCCTAACTTTCAACGCGGGGCGCGTTGAAAGTCGGCACATGGCTGGCGTTCGC
>JAKLES010000031.1 GCA_022711575.1 Deltaproteobacteria bacterium
GTTATTTTTTTTGTTGTATTTAAATTAACCAGGATGTCTTCTATCTTTTTTCCTGTTTCCGTGTCAAGATTTCCTGTCGGTTCGTCCGCAAGCAGAATTTCCGGGTCCATCACCAGCGCGCGGGCGATGGCCACACGCTGCTGCTCTCCGCCGGAGAGTTCCCCCGGTTTATGTTTGAGCCGATGTTCCAGCCCCACTTCATCCAATAATTGACTGGCTCGCCTAATGGCCTGCTGCTTGGGCATACCACTGATCAGTGCCGGCATCATGGCGTTTTCCAGCGCGCTGAACTCCGGTAAAAGGTTATTGAATTGAAAAACGAAGCCGATCGTCGAATTGCGGAAAGCGGCAATTTTCTTTTCGCTCCACTCAAAAACATTTTTACCGGCAATGGAAAGTGTGCCGGATGTTGGATGATCCAACGTACCGAGAATGTGAATGAGCGTGCTTTTTCCAGCGCCGGAAACCCCAACAACGGCCAACGAATCTCCTTTTTTAATCTCCAGATTTAAATTCCGCAAGACCTCAATTTTGTTGCCGTCTTTTACGAAAGTTTTTGATAAATTTGTAAGGATAATCATATTGTCTGTTGCGTCCGCTATATCATTCGTATCGTAAGGCTTCTGCCGGGTCCAGTTTGGAAGCTCTTCGAGCAGGGTAAATGGTTGACAGGAAACAAATCGTGAGCGTGCCTATGACAATCACGACTACGTCACTATAATTCACTTTCGAAGGAAGTTCACTTAAGTAATACACATCTCCGGGCAGAATCTTAAAATTAAAAAGCTTTTCCACAAGCAAAGAAATTTTCTGCAAATTTAGCGCGATGGTGAGGCCGGCAATGCAGCCGAAAAATGTTCCGACCACGCCGACGATCAGCCCCTGATAAATAAAGATCTTCATAATTGTGGTAGCGGTTGCCCCCATGGATTTTAAAATGGCGATGTCCTTATTTTTTTCCATAACAATCATAATCAGGGCGCTGATGATATTGAAGGCGGCCACCAAAACAATTAAGCTTAGAATAATAAACATGACGCGTTTCTCCAGTTTCAAGGCTGAAAATAGGTTTTTATTCATCTGCATCCAGTTTTGCGCGAAGAATGGGAATCCCAGTTTGCCTTGAATGTTGCGGGCGATCACATCCGCCTTGTAGATATCCTGGACGACGATATCCAAGCCTGAAACTGTATCACCCATTTCTAAAAATTCCTGGCAGCTTTTAATTGAAAGAAAGGCCAGTTTGGAATCGTATTCATAGAATCCGGACTCGTATATGCCCACCACAATAAATTTTTTCATGCGGGGAACCATACCCATCGGCGTGGCGATTCCACCGGCGGGCGAGATAATGGTGATGGGATCGTGCAGAAAGAGTCCCATGTTCCTGGCCATTTCCTTGCCGATGACGATCCCGGTCAGATTTTTGTCTTCCGCGGGCATGTCTTTGAGCACGTTAGCGGGAATTTTATTGAGGTGTTCAATGCTGCCTTCCCGCACTTTTCCGAGATTAATCACTTTGGGCGAGCTTTGGGTATCCATGCCGCGGATGATAACACCGGTGACACCATTTTGGTTTCGCATCATGGCTTCCGTGTAAATAAAAGGCGTGGAAGCGACAACGCCCGGTTCTTTATCTATTTCTTGACGGATAGCCGGATAATTCTTCATCGGACCGTACATGTTGGTTGTTACTTCGATGTGTGAACGAATGCCCAGAATCTTGGTGCGCAGATCTTCTTCAAAGCCGTTCATGACGGCAAGCACGATGATCAGTGCGGCCACGCCCAGAAAAATACCGAAAATCGATATAAAGGTAATGATCGAAACAAAAACCTGCTTACGTTTCGCTCTCATATACCGTCTGCTGATAAAGAATTCGTAAGACATTAAAACATATCCTGCGGGTAAACAGCTAATTTCACAACTGCATAAGCTTTGGTGTGTGTCTCATTCCTGTTTGGTTCTTAAAAGCGGGAACAATATAACGTCCCTGATGGATGCGGAATCGGTAAAGAGCATGATCAGCCGGTCGATGCCGATTCCTTCTCCGGCGGTCGGCGGCATGCCGTACTCCAGCGTATGGATATAGTCTTCATCCATTTCGTGCGCTTCGTCATCGCCCGCTTCCCGCTCTTTGAGCTGCTGGACAAATCGATCGCGCTGATCGGCCGGATCATTTAATTCGGAAAAGGCGTTGGCGATTTCCCGTCCGTAAATATAAAGTTCAAAACGATCAACAAGTTCCGGATCGGCGTTGGACCGACGGGACAGCGGAGAAACTGCGACGGGATATTGCGTGACGAATGTCGGTTGGGTAAGCTTTTTTTCGACCACTTCATCGAAAATGGCCATGAGAATTTTTCCCAGCGGGTCGGTTTCCTTGACATCGCAACCGACTTTGCGGGCGAAAGCAATAGTTCTTACGGAATCGGTCAGATCGGCAGGCTCCATGCCCGCTATCTGCAAAAGCGCATCTTTAACGGAGAGTCGACGCCAGGGCGGGGTCAGGTCAATTTCCGTCCCCTGATAAGTAAACTTGAGCCCGTTGAAAATATCTTTGGCAATGAAAGCGAATAATTCTTCCGTAAAGGACATCAAATCCTCGTAAGTCGCGTAGCTTAAATAAAACTCCATCATGGTAAATTCTGGATTATGAAAGGTGGAGATGCCTTCGTTGCGGAAGTTACGGTTGATTTCATAAACTCTTTCCAGTCCACCGGTGACCAAGCGTTTTAAATAAAGCTCAGGGGCAATCCGCAGATAGAAATCCTGATCCAATGTGTTGTGGTGGGTTTTAAACGGCCGGGCAACAGCCCCGCCGGCTCGCGGTTGCATCATGGGTGTTTCTACTTCCAGAAAATCATGCATGTCCATAAATTGCCGCATCAGTTTGATAATCAGGCTGCGCCGGTAAAAAATTTCCTTGACCGCCGGATTGGAGATTAAATCTAGATGGCGCTGCCGGTAGCGGGTTTCAATATCTGTCAGGCCATGCCATTTTTCCGGCAGGGGATGAATCGATTTAGCCATTAAGAGCAGAGAGTCAACCTCAAGAGTCAATTCATTGGTTTTGGTCCGGAAGAGTTTTCCGGAAACATAAATTACATCACCGATATCAAGCTTTTTAAAGATGAAAAAATCCTGCTCACTCAAAATGTTTTTAGCAAGATAACATTGCATCCGACCTTTACGGTCCTGAATTTTAACGAAAGCCGCTTTACCGAAACTGCGGATAGCCATTAGTCGTCCGGCAAACGAAAATTTCTGTGTCAATTGTGCCAGAGCCTCGCTGTCGGCATTGCCGAACCGGGCCATGATTTCGGCAGTTGTATTTTGAGGCTTTGCATTGTTGGGATATAAATCTACACCCGCTGCTTTCAAGGACGCAATTTTCTCCAGGCGAACCTTTAAAAGATCATTGTCTTCCATAATTTCTCCGCTTTTTCTAAAGTCAGTCTGACTATATTTTTTTTGGCGATTAGTCAAGCAGGATTGTCGTTTGGAGCTGCTGTGGATGAGGCGCTAAATAAACAAAAAATATGTTTGCCTGCGGGGCAGTTGTTATGTATGATGAACACTACTTCATTTACAGGGGGAAGAAAAATGGTCAACAAAGCAATATTGATCGGCAGATTGGGCAAGGACCCAGAAATCAAGTATTTGCCGGATGGGACAATGGTTACCAATTTTAATCTGGCGACTGATGAGCAATGGAAAGATAAAAATGGTGAAAAAGTTCAGAAAACCGAGTGGCATAAGATTGTAACATATAGAAAACTAGCTGAAATTTGTGGTAATTATTTGGTTAAAGGATCCCTGGTCTTTATTGAGGGCAAGATTCAAACCCGTTCATGGGATGATAAGGACGGTGTAAAACATTACATGACGGAAATTGTTGCTAACGAAATGAAGATGCTGGATTCCAAAGGTCAGGGACAGGGCAAGTCGGATGACGTATCCGCCCCCGCATCTTCCGCGCAAAGCAACGGTACACCGATGGAAGATGTTCCTTTTTAAAAGTCAGACACTTGCCTGATAAGGCTAAGCGGGGAGACAGTAGCTATTTGTTTCCCTCTTTTTTTGCCGGGGTTTCGGTTGTGTCGTGGCTGTCGGAGGAAACGGATTTCTTGAAATTTTTAATCCCCTGTCCCAGCGCTGAACCAATTTGCGGCAATTTACCGACACCAAAAATAATCAGAATAATGACCAATATAATCAGTAACTCCGGTATGCCTATTCCAAACATAATATTACCTCTTTCGTTTTTATTTTTATGGCAGACGCAAGTGGATAACTTGTCCTGACTTGCCTAAATTTTCTATGTTTTTCCCATCAAACTGGACCCGGACTCCGCCGGCATTGCCAATGTCCATATTAAAGCGCGCCGCTTGATAAGAAATTTTTTCTCCGGGCTTAAGTAAAACCTGAAAGGATTCTTTGTCATCGGCTTGAATCCTGATCCAGGTTTCTTCAGTGGCTCGAACAACCAGATCGGACGGTTCTTCATCATCAATGAATGCCTCGATCTTGGCCTCGTTATTTTTGGGTGTCGCTACGGGTGGTGCGTTGATCGGAATTTGCGCTTCGAATGTTTTCTGTACCGGCGGTTCTTGTTCGTTGCTTGCTTGATTTACCGCTATTGAATTCTCCGGCTTTGGCAGATTGATGGTGATGGGAAGATTATCCGGCTGCATTGTGTTTTGTTCTGGGGTTCCTACGACTACGGCCTCTTTGGAGGTCTCGGTTTTTAGCGGTACGCCCGGCGACGGCTTGTTATAGGTGCTCACAAAAAAGGATACGGCAGTAATGACAACTATAATACAAAGGATCCACAGGAAGGCTTTACGCCGCCTCAGTGTTTCGGCAAGAGGCGCCTGGGATGGTTGTTCTGTTGTCTTGGTTTTTTCTTTTAGCCGCAGGGTTTGCAAGTAATTTTCATAGCGCAGTAGGACAGGCTTACTATCCACACCTAAAGCGTCTGCGTACGTTTTGATGAAGTTTCGACCATATATCGGTACGGGAAGTAAATGAAAATCGCCGTTTTCAATAGCCTCGAGATTGACCACACTGATCCGTGTGCGCTCAAATAACTCCTTCAGGGTCAACCCCGTATTTTCCCGCACTGTTTTTAAATCAATTAGAGTGGAATCAGCGTCTTGCTCTGTCGTCATTAACCTATCACAAATAAACGTATTTTTGTTTTGTTTAGCACTATTTCTTTTACAGCGCAACTTTTAAGATCACGCTTACTTTTTCGTATAATTTATGGTTTAAATCCTATGATGACCATCTTAATAAGGAGTTTATACTCATGACAGAGCTTATGGACTTTGCCAAAAATCTGGCGCGACGGGCAGGAAGATTGCTTGCCGAAAAGGTCACCAAGAACAATCAAATTTATTATAAAGGAACCATCGATCTGGTGACGGAAGCGGATAAAATGTCAGAGGAACTGATTCTTACGGAAATCAGCCGCCAGTGTCCCGATCATGGGATTTTATCCGAGGAATCGGCCGTGAGGAATCAACAGGCAACCCTGCGCTGGATTATTGATCCTCTTGATGGGACAACCAATTATGCGCATGGGTTTCCTTTTTTTTGTGTTTCCATTGCCCTGGAAAAAGAAAGAACTGTCGAGTTGGGCGTCATTTACGATCCGACCAGAGAAGACCTGTTTTTTGCCCGGCGGTCTGGCGGTGCCTATCTCAATGGAAAGAAACTGCATGTTTCTTCCGTCAGTGATCTATCTCGTAGTCTTTTGGCGACAGGCTTTCCTTATGATATTCGGGTAAGTCCGGATAACAATCTGAATTATTTCAATTTAATGGCAATCAAAGCGCAGGCCATTCGGCGAGCTGGGGCCGCAGCATTGGATCTGGCTTACCTTGCCGCCGGACGGTTTGACGGATTCTGGGAACTGAAGCTCAAGCCCTGGGATACAGCCGCCGGTTGCCTTTTGGTGGAAGAGGCCGGGGGGGTCATTTCGGATATGACCTGTGGAAAATGGAATCTGGATTCGCCGGGTCTTGTTGCCAATAACGGCTTGATTCATGAACAAATGATGGAGGTTTTTCGTCAGGTCTGATTCACCTGTGGGGACAAAGATATTCGCCTTACGCTAAGAATTTTATGATGACTTTGCGTGTGCGGGGGCCGTCGAATTCACAGAAAAAGATCGATTGCCAGGTTCCTAGAACCAGGCTGCCGTTTTCGATGATGACCATTTCGGATGCACCGACCAGCGATGATTTAACGTGCGCGGCGGAATTTCCTTCCCTATGCAGGTAATTCGCGGATAATGGAATGGCGCAATTCAGAGCCGCCAGAATATCACGGGGAACGTCCGGATCGGCATTTTCGTTGATCGTCACCGCGGCGGTTGTGTGGGGTGTGTAAACCAGGCCAATGCCTGAATCGATTTTTTCATCTCTCACTGCTTTTTGGACAGACGCTGTGATGTCAATCATTTCGAAGCGGGAATGGGTTTGTATGGTAATTTCTTTCATGGCGTAATCGTTGCTTATTCAACAGTGGTTTTAGCGGCCGTATATATATCGCTGATGATTTCACGAGAGATAGCTTGCATCGCCTGGCTTGCGGCTTGGCAGTATCCCCGGGGCGACTGATCTTGCAAGGGTTCTTCCCGAAAGTATTTTCTCTGAAACAGCATGCTTTTACCGGTTTCTTTTTCCCGGGTGTCCTGCAAGGAGATAGAGATACTGATGAGAGCAGTTTTATTGCTTTTATCGATCCGCAAATAAAATTCTTCAATACCGCCCGAAACGACAAATCGACCTTCCTCCATTTCATGGCGGGAAAAGACGGCCCGGAAAAGGCCGCTCGCTCTCATGTTGCCAAGTAGGCTGTCGCCGACCATATCGGCCGGATTGACCGCCCAACGGGAGTAATTAAAGGAATCGAGGCTGTAAGCGTCGTTACGGAAAATCATGTTAGTTGAATTATAGGCGGCGGCAATGGAAAATCGGTTAAACTTGACGGATGTCGCAAGTTTTTTTGGGTTGTCCCAGGACGGCGCCTGGTAATTCAGCAGATAACTTTCCACGCTGTATGGTGGCTTAACGCTTGTGACGCATCCGGCAATTAAAAAGAAGGATGAAACAAACAGAACAAAACAAATGCTTCTCCATTGTTTCCGAAAGTATAGTGGCTTTGATAAAAAAATTTCCATTGCTTGATTCCTTTTGTTATTCCATGGGTTTTCGCGGTGGAAAAGGCTTTGTAAAAATCAAATTCGACGGATCTCGGTTCAAACTGTCTGAAAGCTTTTGCAGATTTTCCGATGTCATCCGCAAGTTCTGCGACGTATCTTGCAGATCGCTGGTGATTAATTTTGTTTGTTTATCGATATCTCCGAGGATGGCATCCGCTCGGTCTGCTTTTTCGCGTAGTTTCAAAGTATTGATTTCATTTTTCGCCTGCCCGATCAGTTTGCGGGCATCCGATAAAATACCCAGGGCTTCATTGATGGTCTGATCTACTTTCCCTTCGGCAAACGTCTTGTTGATTTTGATAATTGTTTCATCAAGATTGGCGGATGTGGATTCTAGATGGGCCATGATATTGTTGATTCGCTTGCCTTTCACAAAGTTTTCAATAGCCTGGGTGGTATTTTTCAGGTTGGTGGAAATTCCCTTAAAATCAATATCTTTGATGTTTTGCATAATGACGCTTGTATCCGACAGAAAGCGGCTAATTTCCGACCGCCGGGAGGGAATAACCGGATAGTCTGATTTAAAAGCAAGTTTTGGTGAATTGGACAATTCGTCGTCCTGGATCCTGTCGAGCTCAATGAAGACAATTCCGGTAATTCCCGCCGTTTTCAATGAGGCGATGGTGTGGTGTTGCAAATCGCCTTCCAGGTCGATTTTCATGATCACTTCAACCAGACGGTAGTCCGGCGCGACGTCAATGCTTTGAACCTTGCCGATTTCCACTCCCCGGTATTTGATGGCTGAATCCACTTGTAATCCTTGGACGGATTCGTCGAAATATACCGCGTAGAGAGACCCCTTCATCAGAATTCTGGACGCACCCACCCAGATGATGGTGGCTGCCAGAAGCAGGAGGCCGACAATAACAAAAAGACCGATTAAGAATTTTGAGCTTTTAGTTGACATAAAACCTCGGTTCGGCGGGTGCTGAAGGCAACTGTCGTAAAAAGAAACTTTTTACACGCGGGTTTGTTGCCTGTTGTTTCAATTCCAGGGGTTTCCCTTCGGCAATGATACCTTTTGCCTCTTTATCCAACATTAACACTCGATGAGCTATCTTGTAAATAGATTCCAACTCGTGGGTCACAATAACCATTGTCGTGCCCAAAGCTTCATTGGTTTTGATGATCAAATTGTCAAGTTCCACCGCGGTGACCGGATCCAGACCGGCGGATAATTCGTCAAAGAAAAGCACACGGGGGTCGAGCGCCATAGCCCGGGCGATGCCGGCCCTTTTTCTCATGCCGCCTGACAACTCTGCCGGACGATGATTTTCGTAACCCGTCAAATTAACCATGCCTAATTTCATTTTGATGATTCGGTTTATAGCTTCGGAATCGAGGTCGGTGTATTCCGAAAGCGGCAGCGCGATATTTTCTTTGATCGTCATTGAGCTGAACAGGGCGCCGGACTGAAAAAGCACGCCGATATCCTGCCGGTACAGATTAAGATCTTTCCCCGCTGCGTGGGTAATATCGGTTCCCTGATATAAAACCTGACCAGCGGATGGTTTTTGCAGTCCAATCATGATCCTCAGCAACGTCGATTTGCCGCACCCCGATGCACCGACAATCACCAGAACTTCTCCTTTATATACATTAAAACTGACATCCTCAAAAACAATATTATCTCCGAAGCGGGCGGACAGGTTTTTCACTACGATGATGGGTTTATTTTCCGATGCTTCCAAAACCTAAACTCCTTAATAGCTTTTAATGTAATATAACATAACTGCAAAAATGGAATCGACCACCACGATCAGAAAGATCGCCGTGACAACGGCGGAGGTGGTAAATTTCCCGACATCCTGAGCGCCGGCACGCACTTGGAATCCCCGCTGGCAACCGATGGCGGAAATCAATCCGGCAAATACGGCAGCCTTGATCAAACTGGTGACCACATCGAAAACATGAATCGTTTTTATCGATTGGGTGATGTAGGTTTTTGCCGTCAGGTCCAGACTGGTAACCCCGATGAGCAAGCCACCAAAAATGCCGAAAAAATCGGCATAAATGGTCAGGACAGGCACAACAATAATGGTGGCCAGAACCTTCGGGACAGCCAGAAAGCGAATCGGATCAAAGCCCATCGTATGCAACGCGTCCACCTCTTCATTGACAACCATCGTGCCGATCTCCGCGGCAAATGCTGAACCGGAACGTCCCGCGACCAAAATGGCTGTCATAATCGGTCCCAGTTCTTTGATCATGCCGAAGCTGACGAGCGCGGGGACGTATATATTTGCGCCGAGTTGTTTCAGCTGTAAAAAAGACATGAAGGCAATGATCAATCCGATCAGAAGGCCGATCAGGGCGACAATGGGCAGGCCATCCACACCTGCCCGCTGGACATAAAAAAGAACGTCCTTTCCACGGAGGCTCTTGGGATGTCTCAAGGTGTATAAAAGAG
>JAKLES010000310.1 GCA_022711575.1 Deltaproteobacteria bacterium
TGTCTGAAGGCAAGGACATTCCCGAGCTACGCGCAGCTGGGGAACCGGGCCTTAGTAAAACCAAGCCATCCGGCGACATTTCATACTCCATTGCCCGAGACAAGGGCGCCAGGATCCTGGAGGAAGGTGCACCGAAGAAATTTAAGACGATCTTCCAGATTGCCAATTTCCTCAGCCGGCGCGTTCCTATCGACTACCAGACTGCTACAACCGCAGAAAACAGGGAGGTCGAACGAAAGCTGGGCAACTTCCTGGAAGTCTCCATGGCGAAATTCAAAGAGGCCAAGGGCTGGTACCGGAAAGATTTTACCAAGGCCATGCAGACTCTGGAAAAGCTGGATCCTGCCATCAAGAAACCGGAGAACAACTTCCGGATGCGACTGGCCATCGCCATAGCTTCTAACGGTCAGAAAAGCATCAAGACAATATCAACAGCCTGGAGCGCCTATCGCAACTGGGCAGACAATGGAGATTTTACTCCCTCAGACAGCTCTGAACGTGGAGCCGCCATCCTTAACCATTTCAACCGCGTGAATGCCCTAAGATCTAATTTTAAAAGTGACCTGGAGATGGAAAAATGGTTGATGGGGGTTGATTCGCTCAGAAATATTGAGAAGATAATTGAGGTCGACGAGGACCTTAAATTATCCAAGGGCGAGAATAAAGATGTGATGGCTCCCCGGGCATCTGCCATCTTCGGTCCGAAACTGGGTGCTTTTTTCAACAACCTTAGTGGTAATTTTGACCCAGTCACAATGGACAGGTGGTTCATGCGGACCATTGGACGTATTACCGGTACGCTTGTCAAAACATCTGAAATAGACACTAAACGTGAACGATTACGTAAGTCTGTAACAGACGAGGTTATTTCTGAGGTCTGGGGCAATGAAC
>JAKLES010000311.1 GCA_022711575.1 Deltaproteobacteria bacterium
CTCCTACTATAATGGCATTGGGCCCTGCTTTAATATCTTCTGGTGGAAATGATCCGGGAGGTGGAACGCCACCAACTGATCCAATCGATCCAAATGACCCTCCTGACCCCGGAGGCAACCCTGTTCCCATTCCCGAACCGTCAACGATATTCCTTCTGGGAATCGGGGTTGTATATTTTCTCATTCTGTTTTTCATATACAAGAAGGCTTCATTACGAAAAGGATGATGCCATCCCGTATTTTCCGCGTACCATTAAAAAGGGCTAACATCCGGCTTTTTCCTGACCGCCGCGGTATTTTTCAAATATCTTCTGTGTCTGGAAGAGTCAACGCTATTATCGACATGCTTGGTGGTCTGGAATCGATGAATAAGGCGCCGCAGCGATTAAGAAAATGTACAAGCAGGAATGTCCAAAAAACCGGGATTGCCTTATTGAGTCTTATTATTATTCTAGGTGGACTGCTGCGTGTCGATGCCGCTTTTTCAGACGATAATTTTCACATCAATCAGGTTGTCTTGAAACAAGCAGAAGATAAATGGGGCAAAGAAGCGTCGGCACGTCTTATTGCCTGGGAAAATATCGTGCGCTCTGATAGAAACAATTCAGACAGGGATAAACTGGAAAAGGTCAATGCATTTATGAACAAGACGATGACCTATGCTGAAGATATCAATATCTGGGGAGTGTCGGATTACTGGGCAACACCTCTGGAATTCGTCTCGAGAGGAGCCGGCGACTGCGAAGAATATGCCATAGCCAAATATTTCACCTTGAAGGCTATGGGTATATCAGATGACAAGTTAAGTATTGCCTATGTGAAAGCGCTTCATCTCAATAGGTCTCACATGGTCCTGACGTATGTCAGTAAACCGGGTGACGAGCCATTGAT
>JAKLES010000312.1 GCA_022711575.1 Deltaproteobacteria bacterium
CTACGTCTTCGTCCACCCCGATATCAATGTCAACGCTGTCAAGGGCCGCCGACGACCACCCAAAGGGCGACTTGGTATGACGTTCGAAGTCGCTGCACGAAAGCCTTCGAGCAGCAGATATTGCTAGCCTGTGTGAATAGTACCGTGTGGGATGTGAGCATTAAAGAGGGAATTGGCTACGAAACAGTGCGTGGAATTATTGATCGCCATATTGCGAAGGAAGTGGATTGGCAGGCGATTAAAAATCTTAAAATTATTGGGATTGATGAAATCTCTTTAAAAAAAGGCCACCAAGATTTTGTGACGATTGTCACGGGTCGTATGGGGGGCGAAACGGTGATTCTGGGGATGTTGGCTGATCGGAAGAAAGAGACTGTCAAGGAATTTTTCATGAGTATTCCCAAGAGGTTACGGAAGCAAGTCCGTTTTGTTTGCTCGGATATGTATGTCGGTTTTATCAATGCCGCGAAAGAAGTTTTTGGGAAAAAGGTCCAGGTCATCGTGGATCGATTTCATGTGGCTAAGTTATACGGAAAGGGTCTGGATGAGTTACGCAAAAAAGAGTTGGCACGCCTGCGGAAGGCCTTATCAAAAGAGCAATATAAAGAGCTAGAAGGCGTGATGTGGCTTTTGCGTAAAAGGCCGGACGATTTAACATCAAAAGACCAAGAAACGCTAGACCAGTTATTCCAGTATTCACCGCTTTTACAACGAGCTTATCAGTTAAAAAACGAGTTAACGGCTCTGTTTGACAGCGACCTAAATCGCCGTCGCGGGAAGCAGAGGATCACAGGATGGATGAACCGAGTTAAAAAGAGTTCAGTCCGTTGCTTTGATACTTTCTTAAAGACGTTGGAAACCTATAAAAATGAAGTGGCCAATTATTT
>JAKLES010000313.1 GCA_022711575.1 Deltaproteobacteria bacterium
TTTGTTGTTTCTCCCGGTCTGACTCTGGTCACCCGTGCGGACATTATGGAAAGAGCCTGGGGCGCACAGAGAACCTGGCCCGGAGGTGGTGCTGGTTCTCTTGATACGCTGTCGGCCGGCACCAGAGCTGAAAATGAAAACATCGCTTTTGATCTGGCGTATGTAAACTACGTTTCGCCGATCGGCCTTTTCCAGGCTGGTTATGTAATTGATGGCGCGTGGGGTACCGTTTTTGGCGACAATTCCATGCCGAGTGGTAGAATCATGTATCTGCTCGCCAAAGGCCCGATCCAGTTCGCCGTTATGGGAGGCAAACTTAGTCAATCTGTTACTCCTGTAGGCACTGTTAACGGCGAAAACAGCAGGGGTAACTTTGGTAACGGATTTGGTAGCAGCGTGGACAAAGACAATGATTTCTACACCGCTTTTGTCAAATACTTTGGCAAGAATTTTGAGGCCGGATTTCTTGAAAAGTACGTTCGCCTCGCGGCAAACCGGAATGTAGTTGGTGCGATAGTTCCGGATACAGGTTATACAACCAATGCATATGTTTCAATTCTTTACGGCAAGGCTAAATTTGGTGTGGTGTCTGTGCAGGCTGAAGTCAATTATGCGTTCGGAGATGCTTCCGACTGGGAAGGGCGTCCTGATTTGATTCCTGCAGCTTTAGGTGGTCCCCAGGTTGATCAAGATTTGGAATCGATGTCCGCTTTTCTTGATGCCACGGCTGATTTCGGCAAGTTCTATATCGGCGGTACACTGGCTTATGTTTCCGGTGATGATCCCGCAACCAATGATAAAAAAGAAGGCGGTGTAATTGATGGCGGTCTCGACTACAATCCCTGCCTGATCATGTTCAACAGTGATCTGAACTATTGGGCTGGA
>JAKLES010000314.1 GCA_022711575.1 Deltaproteobacteria bacterium
CGACGCCTACCAGGGTAGCATCAACAACCCGGTCTACGGATCGGTGCTGCCCAACGACTTCGATCCCGACGGCAACCTCGATCCATCAAGTGTCACTTTGATGGGTCCGCCACCGGCTAACGGAACACTGGTGCTCAACCCCGACGGAACCTTCACCTTTACACCCGATCCCGGGTTCACCGGACTCGTCTTCTTCGACTACCAGGTCTGTGACCTCGGAATGCCCGTGTATTGTGACATCGCAACAGTCACCATCGACATCCTGCCCGATCCGACAGGCAACTCCACCTTCGCTACCGACGACTCTTACTTCGGACAGCAAGACCTGCCCATCACCGGCAATGTCCTCGACAATGACTACGACCCGCAGGGCGACAACCAGACCGTCAACACCACTCCTGTCCTTGATGTGTCACATGGAAGCCTGCTGCTCAATGCCGACGGTTCATTCGTCTATACCCCCGATCCCGGTTACTATGGTACCGACCAGTTCATCTACCAGGTCTGTGACGACGGTACGCCACAGGCATGTGACCTGGCAACGGTATACCTCAACCTCGTTCCGGTCAACCATCCGCCCATTGCTCAGGATGACATCAACACCACCTTCGTCGATGTGCCTGTCAGCGGCAATATCCTGACCAACGACAACGAACCCGACGGTGATCCTATCACCGTGAACACCACTCCGGTGAGCGGTCCGGTCAACGGCATGGTGGTCATCAACCCCGACGGTTCATACACCTATACCCCAGATCCGGGATATACCGGCACCGACAGCTTTGTCTATGAGATCTGTGACAACGGCACCCCGCCACTCTGCGATGAGGCCACCGTCACCATCACCATACTCCCTGTCACACCGCTGAACGATCCCCCCG
>JAKLES010000315.1 GCA_022711575.1 Deltaproteobacteria bacterium
ACCGGACGCAGAATTCCTCCCCGTTGTCATCAATCATTTTATACGACCGCCAGCCATTGTCTGGATTTTGCTGTATTATCAGACGGTTACAGCGTTCACACAGGAAATACCGGAAATCACCCCAGGACGTATCCGTCAGCTTATCCAGACAACTGCCATGCCTGTCATCATCATTCTGATCATGCACGGCAATGACGCGCGGTTCATCAGCCCATGGACTATCGTAAATTTTCAGGATCTGCTTACTTTCACCCTTCTTGAAGCGTTCCCCGCACTCGTGGCATTCCGTTGTCCGCTTGTATGGTTTCTTATTATCATGTGCAATTCCCATCATGGTTCAATCCCCCTTATTAAGTTATGGTTATGGTTGAGTTATTAGTTATTATTATTCCATCTCCGGGATCTCAAAAACGCATTCCTGGGTCTCATAATCAAATCTATAATACGCGCCAGGATGACTTTCCTCGAACTTTCGCACCCTGGCCGATGACCCGTCAGTCAGCTTCAGCATCGTGCCCTGGCTGCCCATCCTGATGGCCACATGGAAGCGCTTGATCTCCTTCCATGCCTTGACGAATTCAAACCTGTTGATATCCGTGACCACTTCCCCGCGCTCATGTGACCAGCGCGGCTTCTCAGTAGGATGATCCCCTGTCATCGCCGGCGTAAATATCGGCCCGGCGCCAGGATCTGACAAATTAACATTATTCCAGATCTGCACGCCCCCGCGCGTGGCAATCCAGCTTTCAAACTTCTCCCGGGCCCCGGGCGCCAGCACTCTTATTTTTATCATTCCATCAGCCATTACAGCACCCCCTTGGCAGCATCCAGCCTGCGCTGCTTCTCTTCCGCCGGTAACTGGTCAAAATCATCCGGGAA
>JAKLES010000317.1 GCA_022711575.1 Deltaproteobacteria bacterium
GGAGAGCTACGTTTATTTCATGATTCAGGAACTTTTCAGCCATCTGAATAAAAAATTCCTTGAAACACGTGTACCCTATGGTTCACTGATTGAACAGAAAATGTTGATCAAGGAATTGAAGGACAACAAAAACGACTGGAAATTTCAAGGCACGGACGCAGGAAAGTCCATTGTCATTAAAGCTAAACCGGTATCCGGCTACCTGGCTTGGATTCGCAAGGAGATTCTGGATGGCTACACCCGGAAAATCAAAGCAGCAGGAGGGATTGACCTTCAGATTATCGGTGTGGGTGGTCGCGGTCATGTGGCCTTCCACGAATCGGGCATTCCTTTTAAAGGCAGTTCCGTGATGCTGGTCAAGCTTGACGACAACACCATCGCGAATGCTGTCAATGACGGACACTTTCGTAGCAAGGCGGATTCGCCACAATATGCCATAAGCATGGGAGCTGAACTGGTCTATAAGGCAAAAACCGTCGTCCTTCTGGCCAACGGCGCCCGTAAGACTGAATCCGTTACCCGATCGCTGCTGGGAGATATTACCTCCGAAATTCCCATATCCTATGGCCAGCAATACGCCGAACAAGGTGGCGAGTTGATTTATGTTCTCGACCGCGTCGCGGCTGAAGGTCTTCTGGCCAACCCGAAGGAGCTCAAGAACCGGGGCATCGTTTTGAAGAACATGGTTTAAGCGCCGCTTCAGGTGCCATTATAAAAATGACGCAGGAACTCTATGTGAAGCGGACAAAGTTCATATTTGTAACAGGCGGCGTTTTGTCGTCATTGGGGAAAGGACTGGCGGCAGCCTCCATCGCAGCCATTCTGGAATCTCGCGGTCTTCATGTCACCAACCAGAAACTGG
>JAKLES010000318.1 GCA_022711575.1 Deltaproteobacteria bacterium
CCGACACCCAGTCCGGATTGCTCGTGTCGATGGTTTACTGGTCCATCGTCGCTTTTGTGCTTCCTGTTTCGATTCTTGTGGATCGCTGGAGCCGGAAAAAAACCATCGGCATCATGGCTTTTATATGGAGCATGGCCACGTTGGCTTGCGCCTTTACCAAGACCTTTCCCCAACTGCTCGCGACACGGGGCGCCATCGGAATCGGTGAGGCCGGATACGCCCCGGCCGGCACGGCGATGCTTTCGGGCTTATTCCCCGAGGAAAAACGGTCGCGTATGATGGGTCTCTGGAATATGTCCATCCCTCTTGGAACAGCCGTTGGAATTGGGCTGGGAGGATTCATTGCCGCACACTGGGGATGGCGTCATGCTTTCGGTGTGGTGGCTATTCCCGGGGCGATTGTGGCCATCCTTTTTTTCTTCGTCAAAGATTACAAGACCGTGGAGTTGGTGAAGACCGATGAAGCGTGCAAAACAGGCCCGAGCAAGGTCAAGATGAGCAAGATGGATATTGTCCGGGAATTTCTCCGGACCCCTTCCCTGATTTTTACCAATCTCGGGTTTATCGGCTGCATCTTCGCCAACAATGCTATCATGGTCTGGCTTCCCACTTATTTTCACCGGACGACGGGTATCCCCGTGAGCGAAGCGGGCATGAAGGTGAGCATGCTCATGATTCTGGCCATTATTGGTTTACCTTTGGGAGGATGGCTGGCGGATATGTGGTTTAAGAAGCGGGCGAATGCGCGGCTTTTGTTTCCTGCGATTACGACCATCCTTAATGCCATCGTCATCTTTGTCGCTTTTACTTTTTTTGAGGGGAAGACACAATACATCACGCTTCTGGGCATGGGCATCCT
>JAKLES010000319.1 GCA_022711575.1 Deltaproteobacteria bacterium
TTTTACTCCTCAATCATAATCTTTCCGATTTGCCTCTGTGAGCCACTATCAATGGTTTCGACTATGTTATCTTGAGATTCCTGTCTCAATAATTTCCTCGACTCAGGTTCATATAATCGGAGGTCTTCAATTATGAAATATACTTCAGCTTTTTCTTCTTTCCTTTTCAATAGAACAGGATACAAGACTTTAGCATCTACATGTTGCTTTTTAATGGATTTCGTAGACGTGGCATGACTAATAATTTGAACCATTCTAAAGTATCTTCTTGGAGACATATCGCTTCTAACTGAGATTCCGTTTATTGGTATTTCCCTCTCTTTCGTGAATTCCATAGCCCAAAGATGGCGTTTTGCCTCTTCATAATTGACTGGTGCGTAGGGCAATAAAGCGTCAATCGCCATTTTGCGCACCTTGTGCGGGTATTGCTCGGAGGCATCAACAATCGGTTTTGGTTCAAAATAACTAGGAAGTCTAGTCATGCCTTGAACATATCTTATTATGTTTTTAATGGAGCTAATGTTATTTGGTTCTAAGCAACCGCTCACTATATCAATATTATATCTATGCATGAAGTCTAATTTAAACGGCCACTTTTCGAAATCATCGAATACCCGCAACGACTTCATCTGACTTATCGTCTCTCCGCCGTCGGTGATTATGCCCTCTTTGGTGATAAAAAACGAAACGTCCGAGCCATTCCAATCTAAGAAGGGTGTTACTACTTCTATGGCGCCTTTGCTTACATCATAGAATTCAATATCACTGCATATTCCATTTTTTATTCTATTAAATAAATCCAATTGCAATTCATTTGCCATATTCTTCACTAAGCCCCTTTTGCCTGCTGCCTTT
>JAKLES010000032.1 GCA_022711575.1 Deltaproteobacteria bacterium
TCGCCGAAGTCGTTACTCGTCATTCAGGCAAGCCCGTTATGGTCATTCCGGAGTCTTTTCGTGAAATCGAAAGCATGGGACTGGCCTATGACGGCAGCGCTCCCGCCAGAAAAGCATTGGCGTTGTCTCTGAACATCTCCGAAAAAGCCAAATGGCCGATCACCGTCCTGATCATCAACTCGGATGCGGCCAAAGCGGCGGATTTAACCGCGCAGGTTGAGGATATGGCTCAAAAAGGCCTTGCGGACTGTGAAGTAATTATTTCCGCAGGTCGTGAAGCAGACGAAATCCTCAAGTTCATAGCTGAAGGCCCGGTGGAATTAATGGTTATGGGTGCCTATGGACATAACCGCCTGCGTGAATTGCTTCTGGGCAGCACAACCTCCCACATCATCCACAAAAGCCCCATTCCGGTTCTGCTGATACGATGAAAACCAAACAAACGGAGGGTGTCATGAATCAGCTCATTTCAATCAGTCCCGACGGAATTAAATATCCACTACCCAGGGAAGAAGATTACAAAAAAGAAATAGCCCGGATGGAAAAGCTGGTGGCCCAGGCCCGAAATAACGGGCAGGAAATTGTTGTCGTCATGGGATTGGGCTTTGTCGGTTCTGTCATGGCAGCCATCGTTGCCGACACCACCAAAAAGAACGGCAAATCCGGCAAGTTTGTAATCGGCATGCAGAGACCGAGCACGAGAAGCTACTGGAAGATCCCCAAACTCAACGAGGGCGTCTCGCCGGTCAAGGCGGAGGATCCGGAAGTGGAACCGATGATCCGGCGTTGCGTTTTAGACAAGAAAACTCTGGCGGCAACCTTCGTTTATGATGTTCTTAAGCTTGCCGACGTTGTAGTCGTGGACGTCCAACTGGATTATGCTAAGAACGAACTGGGCAATGTAAGAAACGGTCAGGTGGAGATGACTGCCCTGGAAGAATCTTTTGATATCATCGCCCATCGCATTCCTGCGCACTGCCTTGTCCTTATTGAAACCACGGTAGCGCCTGGAACCACGGAGCAGGTAGCCTTGCCGGCTATGAGAAAAGTATTTCGTCAAAGAGGTATCAAAAGTGATCCGCTGATCGCCCATAGTTATGAACGCGTCATGCCGGGAAGAGACTACGTGGCTTCCATTCGCGATTTCTGGCGCGTCTGTTCCGGTGTCAACGAAAAGGCCAAACAACGCGTGGTCAAGTTTCTAAATGAGGTGCTCAACACTCAAAAGTTTCCTCTTACGGTGCTGGACCGGCCCATTGAATCAGAGACAGCCAAGGTCGTCGAGAACAGTTACCGGGCCGCTATTCTGGCGTTTTTAGATGAGTGGAGCCTCTTTGCCGAGCGAAACGGCGTAGATATCATCAAGGTGATCAAAGCCATCAAAGTGCGTCCGACGCACTCGAACATGATTTTCCCCGGACCCGGCATCGGCGGCTATTGTCTGCCAAAGGACGGTGGTCTCGGCGTTTGGGCCAATCGTCACATTCTTGGTTTTGAAGATGATACATTCCGCATAACTCCGCTGGCTATTGACATCAACGACACCCGTTCGCTCCACGCCGCTCAACTGGTCCGCGACGCATTGCGCAATATGAGCGTGCCCATTGCAAGCGCGGAAGTGCTCATACTGGGTGCTTCCTACCGGGAAGACGTAGGAGATACACGTTACAGCGGCTCTGAAATTCTAATTCGCAGGTTGACTGAGATGGGCGCTGAAATTCGCGTACACGATCCTTACGTGGATCACTGGTTTGAATTTGAGAATCAAGAAGAGTACCCCAATAACAGCAAGTCCGTCTTCTTTCGCAACCAGAAAAAACTGAAAGACTTACGGGTGCAAAAAGATTTGAACAAGTCCTTGAAGAATATCGATGCGCTGGTGCTGGCGGTCCGGCATGAGGCGTATCTCAAACTGGATCCCTCCAAGATCATCAAAGCCGCAGGCCATCCGATCGCCGTCATTGACTGTTTCGGCATCCTTGATGATGACCGCATCTGCCGCTATCTGGCATCAGGCTGCGAGGTGAAAGGCCTCGGTCGCGGACACATCAAGAGGCTCAAAGACCGGGTGAGCAAAAAGAAAATCTCATGATCTGTCCGGGAAGGGCACTCTCAACCCATTTCAAATCAAAGTTGACGCTCAACCATGGTTTGCAGGACTTCAATTAAATCATATCGGGTCAAATCATATTGAATCGGCGTGATAGTAATATAGCCTTGTGACAAGGCGCCGACATCCGTTTGCATATCATCAGCAGCCGTCAACGATGCGCCGGAAATCCAATAATAGATATTGTCCCGCGGATCAGTGCGTTTTTCAAAAGATTCGATAATATTCACCTTGCCCTGACGGACGACAACGACTCCTTTGATGTCTCCTTCAGGCAAACAGGGAATATTAATGTTAATGGCACTGCCTTGCAGAACTGTTTTGTTGACCATGAGCTTAACCATCCTGCAGGCAAACCGGGCGGCAAAAGTAAAATCAGCCTCTTTATGTGTATCGAGAGAAACAGCCAGCGCAGGCACGCCCATGATGGCTGCCTCCGTGGCGGCGGACACCGTTCCCGAATAAATGACATTGATCCCCGTATTAGAGCCTCGGTTAATTCCGGAGACAACCATATCCACTGGCTTTTCCGCCAGCTTTTTGATGCCGATTTTGACACAATCCGCCGGAGTACCGCAAACAGCATAACCGAGAAAATTACCGCCTTTCGTTGCACTCCGAACCATTAACGGACGGAAGAGTGTAATCGCATGCCCCACGGCGCTCTGCTCAATTTCCGGCGCAACAATCAAGCAATCCGCCTCTTTTGATAGCTCCTCATACAGAGCGCTTAAACCGCGCGCATAAATCCCGTCATCATTGGTCAAAAGAATTCTCATTGCTGTAACCTAGAACCCATCACCTGTAGAGAACGGTTCGAATAACCTGAAGGTCATGCGACTGTTCCCTACTTTTTTATTTCACTTGCTCAATTTTCCCGTTTTGAACTCTTAAAATAAATGCGTCTTTTTGAGCCACTCGATTGCCACCAAAAGAAATGCTGCCCGTCGCTCCCCGGAAACCTTCCAGAGTCAGCATGGCTCGAATAAATTCAGCTCGCGTTTTAATTTTCTGGTCTTCCAGAATACTCAGGACCATTTCCATCGTATCATAAGACAGGGCTTCAAGATTGCCGGGCTCGCGGCCGTATGCGGAATAGTAAATATCCACGAAATCATTGGTCTGGGGCAGAAAACCGTTCACGAGAAAACTGTCCACAAAAGAAGCGCCTTCCAGATACTCAACGCCTTTCTTCATTAAATCAGGCGAATGCCATAAACTTGGTCCTAATAATTTCAATCCCTTAATGCCATAAAAAGCAAGTTGAGACGTAATCATCTTCACACGCAAGACGGAATCCGGGATGAACAGGGCTTCAAAGTCCACGGATGAACTGTTTTGGGCACCCTCCGTCGTGGCATAAACTGTTTCTGATGCTTCGATCTTGTTCCCGGTAATTGTTTTAATCTGTTCCGTAAAATCTGTCTGTGTCTTGTTATAAGGGATGGCCTTATCCACCTTACCGCCTGTTTTATGAACTTCACTGCGGAAGTGACGAACCATCTCTTCTCCATAATCATCCTGAGGATAAAGAACGGAAAAAATTCCAACATTCAATGTATCCCTGGCGTATTTCGTCAAGGCCTCTATTTGCTGAGTCGGCGTCAGAAAATGCTGAAACACATACTCACCAGCTTCCGTAACACCCTCTTTAGAGGTAATCATAATCAGCGGCACTTGCCGCTTTTGGGCTTCGCGAGCCGCGTCGTTTGCTTCCGCCGTTCCGGAAATAGCGACAATCGCCATTACTTTTTTTTGATCGGCCAAATAGGTAACAGCTTGTTTTATTTTCTCCACGGAATCACCGGAGTCGGCGACAATAATTTTCCACGGCGAAGGGGAACGCTGGTTGAATATCTCCGCCGCGAGCAGAACTGCATCCAGCGCCTTGTTGCCCGCATCGGCAAAGCGGCCGGTCATCGGGAAAACACAGCCGACGGCCTGACGCTGCAGAGAACCGGGCACGGGCATAATGGACGCTGTCTTTGCCTCCGTTTGTTTGAGTTCGGAAAGTTTGATATCGGAAGCGTTGGCTGCACCTGGTCTGACGTCCGCCACCATCGAAGGTTTTTCAGCTGCATTTCCTTTGGATGTCGCCGGGCTTTTTTGAGCAAGCACAGGCTCTGTCGCAAAGCCCATTAAGATGATCAACAGGAATGCCATCAATATAGCAGCCGACCGGCGATAGCTCTTCATTTTGCCTCCTTCATGACAGTATCATTCTATATTATTTTACCCAGCAGGTCGATACAAAAAAAGCCCGAAACCGTGACATCACGGTTTCGGGCTTTGCAAAAAAAGATTTACTTTTTTACTTCTTCAAAATCTGCATCCACAACGTCATCATCTTTTTTGCCGGATGCCTGGCCTTCGCCACCTGCGGTTCCCGCTCCGCCGGCTGCGCCCGGACCACCAGGGCCGCCGGACGTCTTCGCATACATGGCTTCCGCCAGTTTATGCGATACATTCATGAGGTCATCCTGAGATTTCTTGATCGCTTCCAGATCATCACCTTCCAGAGCTTTTTTCACTTTGGCGATGGCTTCCTCGATCTTGGTCTTTTCTGCTGCATCGACCTTATCCCCAAATTCTTTGATATTCTTCTCTACGGAATACACCAAAGAATCGGCATGGTTTCTCGCTTCAATCAACTCCTTGCGCCGCTTATCCTCTTCTGCGTGCGCTTCAGCGTCACGCACCAGTTTTTCGATTTCCGCCTCGGAAAGTCCGCTGGACGCGGTAATCTTGATGCTCTGTTCCTTGCCGGTGCCCAGGTCTTTGGCGTTGACATGAACGATGCCGTTGGCGTCAATGTCAAATGTGACCTCAATCTGAGGAATGCCTCGCGGCGCGGGCGGAATGCCCACCAGTTCAAAACGGCCCAGCGTTCTGTTGTCTCCAGCCATCTGACGTTCACCCTGCAGAACGTGAATGCTCACTGCGGGTTGGTTATCGGCCGCCGTCGAGAAAATCTGACTTTTCTTGCTGGGAATCGTGGTATTCTTTTCAATCAACCGAGTCATCACCCCGCCCAGTGTTTCGATGCCCAGCGAAAGTGGCGTTACATCCAAAAGCAGAACGTCTTTGACGTCGCCCGCCAGCACGCCGCCCTGAATAGCCGCGCCAACCGCTACAACTTCATCCGGATTGACACCCCGGTTCGGCTCTTTCCCAAAAATACTCTTCACTTTTTGCTGGACGAGCGGCATACGGGTCATCCCGCCGACCAGAATCACTTCATTAATATCTTTGGATGAAAGATTGGCATCTTTCAGAGCGGTCTGACAGGGGCCGATGACTTTATCGACCAACTCTTCCACCAGCGATTCAAGTTTCGCGCGTGAAAGCTTTATATTCATATGCTTGGGGCCCGACGCGTCTGCTGTGATAAACGGCAGATTGATGTCCGTCTCCATGGTCGTGGAAAGTTCCATCTTTGCTTTTTCCGCCGCTTCTTTAAGGCGCTGGAGCGCCATTTTATCACTGCGCAGGTCAATACCCTGATCTTTCTTGAATTCGGCAACCAGATAATCCATGACACGCTGGTCGAAGTCTTCACCCCCCAGATGTGTATCTCCATTAGTCGATTTGACTTCAAATACGCCTTCGCCCAACTCCAGGATGGAAATATCAAAGGTACCGCCACCCAGGTCAAAGACGGCAATTTTCTCATCCTTTTTCTTATCCAGACCGTAAGCCAGCGCCGCGGCAGTCGGTTCGTTAATAATACGCAAAACATTCAGACCGGCGATCTTGCCTGCGTCTTTGGTCGCCTGACGTTGCGAGTCGTTAAAATAGGCCGGCACCGTAATAACGGCATCCGTTACTTTTTCTCCCAGATAGTCTTCCGCAGTCTGTTTCATTTTCGTCAGAATCATCGCGGAAATTTCCGCCGGAGAATAATTCTTGCCCCGCATGGTCACCTGCGCATCGCCATTGGGCGCTTCGGTGATTTTGTAAGCGGAAATCTTCACATCGTACTGAATTTCTTTGGAGCTGTATTTTCTGCCGATCATTCTTTTGACGGCGTAAACGGTATTTTCCGAATTGGTAATCGCCTGTCGTTTGGCCACCTGGCCCACCAGCCGTTCACCGCTTTCCGTAATAGCAACAATGGATGGCGTTGTGCGGTTGCCCTCCTGATTGGCAATAACAACTGGGTCGCCCCCTTCCATAATCGCCACGCAAGAATTAGTCGTTCCTAGATCTATTCCGATAATCTTTCCCATTTTTATTCCTCCTTATTCTCCATTTCCCTCATTGATGGCACATTCATTATTTTCTTTTGTTTTTTTGCATACGCAGACTCTCGACGGCCGAATCAGTCTGCCATTGAGCAAATAGCCTTTTTCCATTTCACTAACGATCTGGTTGTCCTGATGATCCGCGCTGTCCATTTGCATCAGAGCCTCATGGAAGTTGGGATCAAAATCCATACCAGCGCTTTCGATTTTCTCTACGCCATGTTTTTTCAGGCAACACAATAACTGATCCTGAATCAGCGCAATTCCGGATTTAAAGGCCTGAGCGTCGCTCGCGTCCGCATGCTCAAGCGCGCGATCCAGACTGTCCAGAAAAGGTAAAATATCCTTCACCAGATCCTCTTTGCCGTATTTAATGATATCGGCCTTCTCCCGCGCCGCCCGTTTCCTGTAATTATCCAGTTCAGCCACGGCCCGCAGATAACGGTCGTAATTCTCTTTGGCTTCTTTTTCTTTCGCTTCGAACGCTTCCCTTATTTCACTTAATTCATTATTTCCCGGAGTCAACGTCTCTTCAGCGGCTTTAACTGCTTCCGGAGCATCCACTTTTATTTTTTTATCGCTATGATCTTTTTTATTTTTCAATTCCACCCCTGCCACTTTTTTATTTTAAATCCGGTTTCTGGAATAATTTGATGTCCACCAGTTCGCAAATCGCGTGACCGGCCGTTATATGTGTTTCCTGAATACGCGCCGTGCTATTCGATGACACATTCAGTGATACATCAGCTATCTGGGCAATAGCGCCGCCATCTTTACCGGTAAAAGCCAGCGTGACTAATCCCATCTTTTTGGCCAGCTCAAGGCCTTTGAGCACATTGGGTGAATTACCGCTGGTACTGATTCCCCATGCCACATCACCTTGCTGCCCCAACGCCCGAATCTGCTTAGCGAATATTTCCGAAAAATCATAATCGTTACCTATACTGGTAATAACGGACGTGTCCGTTGTCAATGCAATTGCCGGCAATGGTGGCCTTTCGATGATAAATCGGTTGACAAATTCTGCGGCAATGTGCTGCGCGTCCGCTGCGGAACCTCCATTGCCGAAAATCATGATTTTATTACCGGCTTTAAGAGCTGCTGTCAGAACCTCAATGACTTTGACCAGCTTATTGAGATTATCATTGATGAACGCTTCCTTGACTCGGCAGCTTTCCTTAAATAATTTGACAAGGTGATCTTTCATAATAATTTATCCATAGTTCCTTTTAAAAACCGCTGCTTAAAGCGCGCATAATATAAGAACGGGGATATGGTGTGTCAAGGGTAGCGGACCATTTTTGTCCCCGTTATTCCCAGGGATCATCAACTTCCGCAATCCTGGTCGCCATGCCCCTTGACAATATAATTTTCATTCATATCTTTTAACCAAAAGAGAAAAATAACTAATAAGAGCAATTGCTTACAAAAAAATAAGATGAAAGGAGGAAGGTTTATGTTTAACCCAAGTTTATGGAGATTTCGAAGATATTCCAACGCTATGCCGGAATTGTTAAATCTGCAGCGGGAAATGAACCGGCTATTTTCCAGTGTTGGACAAAAGTCACCCGAGGATTATCCCGCGATCAATATCTTGGAAAAAGACGGAGCCGCTGTGGTAACGGCGGAGCTGCCAGGAATTGATCCCGAGAAAATAGATGTTTCCGTATCCGGAGAAATCTTAACTATTGCGGGCTCCACCTTACAGGAGACTTTCGCGCAGGGCGAAACATATCTCCGCCAGGAAAGAGGACTCGGAAACTTCAAACGTAACATTCAACTACCCTTTCAGGTCAACTCGCAAGCAGTTGAGGCCAGGTACGAAAAAGGCATATTGATGATTACGTTGCCCAGAATTAAAGAAAATTTGCCCAAGAAGATCAAGATTAAATAGATGGAAAGGAGGTTGGATTCCATGGTGGAAAAAGATATGCAGAAAATGGAAAACGTGTCGGCCACTGAACGTGTCCGCAACGTCAAGACCTTTGTGCCGCGAGTAGATATTTTTGAAAACAAGGATTCTCTGTTTTTAGTCGCTGATATGCCAGGCGTTGACGAAAAGACGGTTGATATCGAACTGGAAAAAAATGTTTTGACAATCAACGGACGGGTCGAAAACGGCCGGATCAAGGACGCAACAATGATGTACTCAGAATATGAAATCGGCGACTATGAAAGAGTATTTACGTTGTCGGATGAAATCGACCGCGATAAAATTGTCGCCACCGTTAGAAATGGTGTTTTACGACTGGAACTGCCGAAAGCGGAAAAGGTTAAACCGAAAAAAATCGCTATTAAGGCAGTATAGAAAAATAAAAGTTTAAGATCCAGGTTTTAAAGCAGGGAGGTACAAACCCCGCCTTTGGCGGAATAATTTGACAAGCCAATTCCAATGCGCTTCGCTTTTGGAATTGGTCTCTCATTAGGAGGACATGATTATGAGAATAAAAAATCTATTGCCGACGGTAATGAGACCCGCGGGAAGAGATGCTGATCATCCCTTCTATTCTTTGCAGCATCAGATGAATAGTTTGTTTGACGATTTCTTCTCCGGGTATGATATCGCGCCGCGCTCAATGGCGACCGGCGTATTAGGCGCCTTTTCGCCGTCCATCGATGTAAAAGAAAGCGAAAAGGATTTCATCATCCGCGCGGAACTTCCCGGCGTGGACGATAAAGATGTCGAAGTCACGGTAACGAATGATGCGGTAACCATCAAGGGAGAAAAGAAAGAAGAAAAAGAAGATAAGGGCAAAAATTATTATCACATGGAACGATCCTACGGTTTCTTTAATCGCGTGATCCCTCTGGAGATGGAAACCGATGCGAATAAAGCAGAAGCGAGTTTTAAAAACGGTGTTCTGAACATCACCATTCCGAAAAGACCGTCCGCGAAGACCAAAGGAACCAAAGTTCCCATCAAAGCGTCATAGGCCTAAAATGCAACCGCCGCCCTTCCGAAAGAAGGGCGGCGGTTTTTTAAGCGGGACCCACGCCGTCTCTTTATCCAAATTCAATTTTATGGAGAAAATCTGTTGACATAAAATATCAATCGCATTATATTCACGCCGCCCGTCAACAGGACAAAAACCGGACGGGCAAGGCTTTCCAATATTTCCTACTGGGGAATCGTTCAATGGTAGGACACCGGACTCTGACTCCGTCAATCAAGGTTCGAATCCTTGTTCCCCAGCCA
>JAKLES010000320.1 GCA_022711575.1 Deltaproteobacteria bacterium
GCCCAGACGCATGGACGCGCCTTTATCCTCGATATTGCGCTGTTCGGGTAAAAGGTCAATGACCGGATACGGGGTTGCCAGATCAAACTCGGAACTGTTGGCTTTATCCAGTCCGCAGACATGACGGGCGTATTCGATAACCGCCATCTGCATCCCGAGGCAAATCCCCAAATAAGGGATTTTGTGTTCCCGGGCATACTGGACCGCCTGAATCATGCCTTCAATGCCGCGGTTCCCGAAACCGCCCGGCACCAGCACGCAGTCCACATCCGACAAATGATGGGCAGCACCCTCCTGTTCAATTCTTTCAGTATCGACAAATTTTAATTTCACGCGGCAATTATTGGCGATTCCCCCGTGCACCAGCGCTTCATTCAGACTTTTGTAGGAATCCGTCAGGTTGACGTACTTGCCGGCAATCCCGACGCAAACTTCATGCGCCGGATGATAAAACTTTTCTACCACATTCTCCCAGGCATCCAACTTCGGCTGGCCAGTCCACATATTCAGTAGCTCGATGATTTTGGCGTCCAGGCCTTCCTGGTGATACACCAGCGGCACTTCATAAATGCAACTGACGTCCTTGGCCGTAAAAACGGAAGAAACTTCCACATTACAGAAAAGGGCGATTTTGGCCTTGATGTCTTCCGACAGGAAGTTTTCCGTGCGGCACAGCAGTATATCCGGCTGAATACCGATTTCACGCAGGGCCTTGACACTGTGCTGTGTCGGTTTGGTCTTTACTTCCCCGGCGGTTTTGATGAAGGGAACCCAGGTTAAATGAATGAAAATAGCGTTTTGCCGGCCCGCTTCATTGCGGAATT
>JAKLES010000321.1 GCA_022711575.1 Deltaproteobacteria bacterium
AAGGCTTGCTCACATTAAATTATCGTGGAGGCAACCTGGCCCCCTCGATACCCCTAGAAATCCAAGCACAGTTAAAAGAAAAGCTCGCCCAACCCGAGGGTTTCCCTGGTTATAAAGCGATCCAAGTTTGGCTCAAGGAAACCCATGATCTGGATGTGCCTTATTCTACCATACACGGTACGGTTAAATATCGGCTTAAGGCGAGTCTCAAAGTCCCACGGCCCTATGCCGTAGATTATGATCCAGCCGCCGTGGAAGACTTCAAAAAAGCGGTGCCCAAATGCTTGGAAGAAATCTTAAGACCTTGTTTAACAAGATATTCCAAAATACGTTATTGGACCCAAGATGAAAGTCGGTTCGGTTTAAAAACGATTACGCGACGGCGGCTGACCCTGAAAAAAGTGAAAGCTCTCGTGAAAAATCAATGGCAATTTAAGGCCTTTTATCTTTATGGAGTGGTTGAACCCTTAACCGGCGAACTGATGATTCAAGACTATGATCGAGTCGATACCGAGAACTTTCAACAGTTCCTCAATGATTTTTCGCAAAAATATCCACAAGACTTTCATGTCATTCAAACGGATAATGCGAGTTTTCACCGTTCTCAGGATCTCGAGATGCCCGACAATGTGATGCTGATTTATCAACCACCTCATAGCCCTCAAGTCAATTCTTCCGAGCGGTTATGGCAATGGTCTAAGGGCCAAACAGCGAACAAAGTTTTTAATGATTTAGATAGCTTAAAAGCAACACTAAAAGAGCTGTTTTTATCGAAGCCTAAAGCATTTTTTTCCTCGCTCACTCACAGAAATTTTATCATAA
>JAKLES010000322.1 GCA_022711575.1 Deltaproteobacteria bacterium
TAACGTTCGGCGGTATGTGCATGTTGCCGCAGAGTCGCGGTGGCGCGTGTTTTTGCACTCGTGGTGCGGTGTAGTATTATGATGGTTATTACTTAATTCTCGCGTTAGCAAAAACCGTGACACCAGTGGGGGTCCCCGGCGGGAGCCGGGGCAGGCCGTGGCGCCAGCCACAAAACGCTCTTCTTTAGTTACCCAATTGTCGCGCCACGGAGCGGCAATTGCATATACCGACCTGTTAGCACCAGTTTCTTTTCTAGTCTATCTCTTTGATTTGCTTCTCTAGGGTAGGAATATCTTCTGTTATAGTTCTCCAAACAACCTCAACATCTACTCCCAGATAGTCATGGATGAGTTTATCTCTCATCCCTGCAATCTCTTTCCATGGGATTTCATAGTATATCTGTTTGGTATCAGAAGATATCTTCTTTGATGCTTCTCCAATAATTTCAATATTTCTGATGACTGCATCTTGTACTAGCTCATTGACCGAGAAATCTTTCAATGATAATCCCGTAGTGAACTCCTTGATTTTTCTTATACAATCGAGGATATGCTCGATATAAGCCAGATCATCTTTTACCATTACAGGATGCTAATGAGGTCTTTTTTTATGCTTTTCTGGACTCTTTTGTTTTTAATAGCACCTGTTGTGATTAAATCTACTTTAATTCCAAGTAAGTCCGAAAGCTCATTTTCAAGCTTAATTAAGGTGAGAAGGGAAGGTGCTACTTTAAACTTAACAAGGATATCGATATCACTTTTCTCAGTGGATTCACCTCTTGCGAATGACCCAAATATTCCTACACTAATAGGTTGATAGT
>JAKLES010000323.1 GCA_022711575.1 Deltaproteobacteria bacterium
TGAGCTGGTCTGGCAAAATCGGACAGTGACATAAGTGGAAAAAACTGCTCTATAATGTAAGAAGAAGAAAGAGGAGGAAACATTGTATGAGCAAGAGACCCAGACGGAATCATGCCCCGGCATTCAAGGCCAAAGTAGCTTTGGAAGCTATAAAAGGGGAGCAGACCATCATTGAACTATCCCAGCGGTTCCAGGTACATCCCAACCAGATTACAGAATGGAAAAGGCAGTTATTGGAACATGCGGCAGAGGTATTCAACAAAGGCAAGACGGTGGAACTGACGCCCAATGTCAAAGACCTTCACGCCAAGATCGGGCAGCTATCGATGGAGAACGATTTTTTATCAACCGCGCTCGGTCGCATAGACGGTGCGAGCGCCAAGAAATGATCGATAAAGAGAACAAATTACCTATCACTCGGCAATGTGAGATTTTGGATTTAAACCGGTCCGGGATTTACTACAAGCCGGTTCCCTTAAGTGAAGCCGATAGAGACCTGATGTGCCAGATTGACAAAATTCATATGGATTATCCGTTTTACGGGAGCCGTAAGATTCGTGACGAGCTATGGTCAAGAGGCTATGATGTTGGTCGTGATCGGGTACGCCGTCTGATGCGACGGATGGGGATCGAGGCCCTGTATGTGAAGCCGAAACTATCCTGGAGCAATCCGAAGCACGCTAAATATCCTTATCTTCTGCGAGATCTTCAAATCAGCCGATCCAACCACGTTTGGTGTGCCGATATAACCTATATTCCCATGGCTAAGGGTTTTTGTTATCTGGTCGCCATTATGGACTGGTCCAGCCGCTATGTGTT
>JAKLES010000324.1 GCA_022711575.1 Deltaproteobacteria bacterium
GCCGATCAGCCTGTATATCGCGGATGAAGTTGATGACGCTCTCGATGCAGCCGGGCTTGAAAGATTGATGGCAGTGCTTGAGAGAAAAGCGAGGGAGCGCGGAACAATATTGGTTATTTCGCACAATGATTTGAACTGCTGGATCGATGCGTCCATTACCGTGACAAAACGCGATGGTCTTTCCTCCATAGAGGGATATTTGGTCACAACTTGATTAAATTGTGATAAAATAAGTCATTACTGACTGGAAAGAAAGATTATGGGAAGAATAAAAGACATCACAGGGAAGAGGTTTGGACTATGGGAGGTTATCGAATATTCGGGAACATCAAAGGGTCTTGCGGGTGTTGCAATGTGGAAATGCAAATGCGACTGCGGTGAAGAAAAAGTAATTCATGGAACCGCTCTGCGTCAGGGAACCACTACGTCTTGTGGCTGTGTCGCACCGTCACTAATATCGTCGGCGCAAACAACGCACGGGATGACAAAAACACGCACCTACATTTCCTGGAAGGCAATGAGGAACCGCTGCAACTGCGAGACTTCGCCGGACTACGAACTTTATGGAAAGCGCGGGATCAAGGTTTGCGCCCGTTGGGATTCTTTCGAGAATTTTGTCGCCGACATGGGAGAGCGCCCGAAGGGTATGACGCTCGACCGCATCTGCAATGATGGCCCGTACTCAAAAGAGAACTGTCGCTGGGCGACCAGTGCGGTTCAATCTCGCAACAAGAGAACGTCTGTGTTTGTTGAATTTGATGGAAAGCAAATGACGCTTTCCGAGTTTGGAGAAAGAATTGG
>JAKLES010000325.1 GCA_022711575.1 Deltaproteobacteria bacterium
TTATTGGATAATAACGCAATTTTTGAAATATCTTGAGGTATCCGCATGTTTAGCGACGTCTTCGAGCGGTTTATCCAGAACCGACCGATCGCAGTAATGGTACGCGTGTTGCTGGAAAGCTTGTTGAATGCCGACCAATTGGATCGCTGGTTTGACACGGTTCGCCAGTCGCAATATACCAAAGACCTCTTGTTTTCATCCATTGTCGGTTTGATGCTCAACGTGGTGTGCAACATCCGGCCCAGCGTTCATTCGGCCTATCGGCATTCTGCAATCGAGGCCTCGGTGGTCGCCCTGTATGGCAAATTACAAAATCTGGAACCAACGACTTCGCAAGGTTTAGTGCGTTATATTGCGGGAGAAGGGGAGGCCCTGATCCATCAGATCGGAGGGACGAATCCGCCCTTACTGCCAGGGTATCGCGTCAAGTTTTTAGATGGGAACTGTATTGAAGCCACCGAACATCGCTTAGAGGTTTTGCGGGGGACGCGGGCGGGGGCGCTACCGGGTAAAGCGCTAGTCGTGTTTGATCCGCAATTAGGCCTTGCGGTCGATGTTTTTCCTTGTGAAGATGGCCATGCCCAAGAACGGTCCTTATTATCGGCGGTCGCGAACACCATCCACGCCCGGGAGGTCTGGATCGCTGATCGTAATTTTTGCGTCTTGGATTTTTTAGTGGAGTTCTCTAGAAAATCGGCGTTTTTTGTTATCCGTCAACACGGCAACACTCCCTATAAGCAATTGACTGAACTAAAATTTATTGGCAAATCCGCGACCGGCAGGGTGTTTGAACAGGCG
>JAKLES010000326.1 GCA_022711575.1 Deltaproteobacteria bacterium
TTTTAAACGATAGCGTTTTCTGTGGATAAAGTTTTGCCGACGACACTCGAGCAATTTGAACATCATCAGGAGATTGAAGATGAAGAAGATCAAGCTGGCTATCATTGCACTTGAAGAAAATTATCTGGAGCGACTTGCAAATCGCCTTCGTGGAGAGAAAGACATCACCCTCCTCCAAACCATCATCATCAAAGATTATGAGATCGATATGAAACAGTTTATCGCCTTCGTGGAGCTAATGATCAAGCAGCCGCCAGATATTCTCCTCTTTGATCAGGCCACTTTGCGGGATTCTGCGGCACTGGATTTGGAAGCAATCCTTGACTATAGGGGAAAATTGAAAGCAACGAAGGTCATCGTCGTCGGCGAACACTACATCGAGGAAAACGTTATAGCGATGATCCAGGGGGGTGTGCAGGGGTTTTTCCGCAAAGCGTTGGGTGACGAGCAACTTATTAAATGTATTCGTGTGGTCGCCCGGGGGGAGACCTGGTTCGACGCGGCGCTGATCACACAAGTTTTAGATCAATGCACCAGAGAAGTATGGAGGAACAAAGATCAGCTTAAATCCCTCACCCATCTGAATCTGGCAAAACTGGAAATGCTTTCCCCGCGGGAGATGGAGGTTCTGGCACTGATCAGCCATAGCATGACCAATGAAGAGATTGCCGAAAAGCTTTTCTTAAGCCCCAAGACCGTTAAGACTCATCTGCGTAACGTCTTCGAGAAAGCCGGAATCCGGAATCGGGTCGAGGCCGCGCTTTTGTATGCGCGTTATGTCCAAATGTCGCATTAGTT
>JAKLES010000327.1 GCA_022711575.1 Deltaproteobacteria bacterium
GTGGAAATCACAACTGGCGCGAAGGCTATTTCAGTTACGAACGAGATGGATTTGGCCCGGTCTCTTTCAACCAGGATGAATTGCTAAAGCAAATTCGAGGCTTTCTGGAAAACGGGGCACACACGGATCCCGAATTCTTGGCGCGCATGGAGCACGCCATGCCGGACGTAGATGGACACTCGTGCGAAAGACTATTCGAGGAAATCATGAACATTCGAAAGCCATATCTCCATTGATGAAATTCAATTACTGGAAAACGATGACTGCGATCAATGCCAATTTCCCCTTAGTGTCCTAATTTTTTCTACATTCCCGTAACGCCATCAAAGCATCTTGCTACCAACTTGACTCCGGAAATTCGATGAGATTTCAACTGCGCAACTGTTCCGCCAGACATGCATTAGCAATAATCATTGTCGTCTCACCCATTGCTACCTTTGCAGGTGAAGTCGACTGTGGATCGCTGAAAAACCATTTCGGACCGTTCGACTATCGCTCTGCCTCGCCCGAGCAGCGGCGACTGGTTGAAGGAACCCATTTCACGCCAAAAGTTGAAAGCCTCGCGGGAGGAAACACGACAATTTCTGCCGGTGGTGACATGGGGTACACCCTGAACGTATTCCCGAACCACCATCGCGCACTGATGGCCCTGATCAAGCTTTCGGAAAAAGAAAAGACGGACAAACCACGGGACATGGGGTACACGGTAGCCTGCCGATTCGAACGTGCCGAGCGCTTCCGTCCCGATGACGCAACGGTCAAAATGCTGCACGGCATCTACCTGATGCGCAAGGGT
>JAKLES010000328.1 GCA_022711575.1 Deltaproteobacteria bacterium
ACTTCGATTTTTCTTGTCCAGTTGTAACTATCTACCTTCCGACTCTTTCCATAAATCACATGATGGCCCATCACTTTGACTTCGATGTCTTCAAAACCCAGATCGAAGAGATGGGCGTAGAGTTTACGGCCGGCGTATGCATCAAAATTGTAGGTTTCTTCCATATGACGAGAAAGTTCGGGAAGGATCTTTGCCATCGGCGCAGGCAGCTCATAGTGATTGAGGGCATTGTGATCCAGGTCAACCAGGCATAAAAAGCCACCCGAACACAGACTATCCGAAACATTTCGGACGATATCCCGACTTTCCTGACGGAAATATTCCAGAACGAATCGGATCCAGACGGCATCAAATTTACCGAAGCGGCTTAAAGGCTTCGTCAGATCGTGGACATAGAATTCAATCCCTGCTTTTCCTCCGTAACGCTTTTGCGCATGAGCGATCCGTTCAGGCGAAGCGTCAAGTCCGATGATCGTCCCGCCCGGTTGTATCATCTTGTGGAGAATCGCCGTTGTTTTTCCCGGACCGCAGCCCAGATCAAGAATGCGCTGCCCAGGTTTGATCCCACACCATCGGGCCTGTCGGCGCAAAGCTTTAGGATCTGTTTTCTTTTCAAGGCGATAAGCCTCCTCTTCATTCTCCATGATGTAAGTATCTAGCGAGTTATCCAAAGTTGACTCCTGTGTTTTCTTATTAATCGACATACAACGCCAATTTTCAAGTAATGCACCATAAACATCTTAGTGGTTGTTGTCAAACATTAATATCAAGTGTAATGATCAATTCAGGTAAGCTT
>JAKLES010000329.1 GCA_022711575.1 Deltaproteobacteria bacterium
TCGATATCGGCGACATACTTTGTCCTTACAATCACATGCAAATTCGGATGAATGGCCTTGGCGTTGGAAAGACAGCTTTTTGTGAGATAACGGTCAGAAATAGCGATGACCATCACGCGGGCGGCCTCCACGTTTGCGCGTCGCAGAATTTCTATGCTGGAGGCATCGCCCCAGATAGTGTTTTTATCTCCTTTGCTTTTCGATTTTTTTATTTTCTGAAAGTTAAGATCAATAATCACGTAATTAATGGCGGTATCTTTGAGTACCCTCACCAGATTTCTGCCGTTGAGTCCCATCCCGCAGATAATCACATGATTGGACACAGCTACACGTTCGTCGGGTTTAACAGTTCGTTGTGTCGGATCAAAAATATTTTTTCGGGCCAATAAATAATAAACGAGGGAAGCAAGCAGAGGCGTAACAATAAAAGTTAAAACGGATGCGCCGATAAAGGTCTGATAGATGTTATTGGAGATGATGTTATTTTTAAAGCCCTGAGACGCCAGAACGAAAGAAAATTCGCCAATCTGGGACAGTAAAACGCCCGAAAGCAAAGCGACGCGCAAGGGGTATTTCAGCAGTTTGACCAAACCGAAGACAATCGTTGCCTTAATGCCGATGATGATCAGGGAAATCAGGATAATGTAACCCGGGTTTTCCCGCAGGAAATCCAGATTAAGGATCATGCCGAAAGCCACGAAAAAAACCGATAAGAAGACATCTCGGAACGGACTGATGTTGCTGGTGATCTGATGTGTAAAATCCGTGTCGGATAGAGCCAGCCCAGCCAGAA
>JAKLES010000033.1 GCA_022711575.1 Deltaproteobacteria bacterium
TCTTCACCGTATAAGGAGGGTGCATGAAATGTCTCTGCATTATTTACCTGGCGGAGAGAGGGGGATTCGAACCCCCGTGGGAGCTTGTGGCCCCCAAATCGATTTCGAGTCGATCCCGTTACGACCACTTCGGTACCTCTCCGCGACTTATTTATCCGCCGAATCGGCTCTTATCCTCTTTTCCTTAAAAAATCTACTCAAAATTTTTCTGCACTCTTCCTGCAAAACCCCTTCCGCCACATCCACCTGATGATTAAAACGGTTATCATTTAATATATGGTAGAGGGAAAACACAGCGCCGGCTTTCGGATCGCGTGCGCCGAAAATGACCCGCGCGAGTCTTGCCTGGAGAATCGCACCGGCGCACATCACACAGGGCTCCAGTGTCACATAAAGCGCCGCGCCGGTCAGGCGGTAATTGCCTGTTTTCTCGCAGGCCTTGCGGAGCGCCAGCATTTCCGCGTGCGCAGAGGGATCGTTTTGGGCAATGGGAGCATTATGCGCTTGTGCCAGTATTTGCCCGTTTTGCACCAGTACGGCGCCAATCGGCACCTCGTCCTGTTGGAATGCAATGAATGCCTCTTGAAGCGCGATATTCATAAAATCAATGTCCGTCAGCATCAGTTGGTCTCCACTTTATTCAATGTTAACTTTTGGTTATCATATTGTTGATTTTGAGGCAAATGCCGTATATGATTCAATCCAGGTAATCTAATATGGATTCAAAAAAAATATTCCTATGGCCTGTCATCATCTCAATCATCGGACACGCTGCGCTGATTGCAGCCAGCAGTATGCTTGACTTGCGTGACAGTGTTAAAGCCGCCGACCTTTTCACGGTACAAATTACGCAGCCTCAACCGGCTGTTGAACCTAAAAAAGAGGAAAACAAGGTGGTGGAAAAAGCGCCGCAGAAAGCTGCAAAAGTGAAACCGGGGCCTGTGGTTGAACGGGAGGACACTGTGGATATCGGCTCCTCCGACGTCAAATATGCGACCTATTTGGCGGGAGTTAAAAAGAAGATTATGCGTATCTGGAATTATCCGGCTGGCGCGTATGCAAAGAACGAAGAAGGGGATGTGGTGATCAAAATATCGATTGATGCGAACGGCTCTCTTCTTCATGCCGCGCTGATAACTTCTTCCGGTTTTGATAATCTTGATTCCGGTACACTGGGTGTTGTTGAGACCGCTGCGCCTTTCCCACCATTACCGCCACAGTACGAACTGTCACGTCTGCACATCATTGCTTCTTTCCGCTATCGTATGAAGGATTAAGAGGATCCTCATCAACTCTTTAAAATGATAGGAATGTGATGAAAAAAGTTACTCAAGCCGTCATCGTTAGTTTAGCGGTTGTTCTGTTTGTTTTTATTGGCGAAGCCGCTCATGCCGCAGTTGTTACCGATGAAGTGGGCCGCCGGGTCCGCATCTCGGGGACGCCTCAGCGCATTGTGTCTCTGGCTCCGGGCATGACGGAAATTCTTTTCGCGTTAAATCTGGATGGGCAAGTTGTCGGTGTAACCAGCTTCTGCGACTGGCCCCGGGAAGCCGGGCAAAAAACAAGTGTCGGAGGATTCACCAACCCGTCATTAGAGAAAATCGTTTCTCTGAAACCGGACCTGATTCTGGCGACAGCCGATGGTAACAGGCCGGAAACGGTTCGGCAACTGGAAAAAATCGGCATGACGGTTTATGTGATTAATCCGGTTGACACGGCTGGTATTCTTCAAAGCATTCGAAATATCGGTGAAGTGACCGGGCAGCGCCAGGCCGCCCGGTCACTTAATGCGCAACTGCAAGGAAGGCTGGACGCGATCACAGCGCAAATTTCAAATAAGAAAAGACCGCGGGTTTTTTTCCAGATCGGCATGGATCCTGTTATTACCGTAGGCAGGCGCACCATGATTTCCGACGTCATTGAACGGGCCGGTGGCACGAATATCGCGGGGAAAGACACGGCGCGGTATCCGCGTTACAGTGCGGAAGGCGTCATGGCCCATGCGCCTGATATCTTACTTTTCGCGCCGATGGCCACGGACAGGGAATTCAAAAAAGTCAAAAGATACTGGGAACAATTTCCCGGCATTCCGGCGGTTAAAAACAAACAAATCTATCCGATAAACACGGACCTGATCGGCCGCGCCTCCCCGCGTATTGTTGATGCGATTGAACAAGTGGCAAAAATATTACATCCGGAAATTATAATAAAGGCAACCAGACAAAAACAGAAGGAAACATGATAAAATACAGATCTTTTGCCCCCTGTAAAAAATCGTTTTCAGGTAACAGCTAGAATTTTTTACCACGGATGAATTTGACGGCGTTTTGGAAAATCGTCAGCCCCTGGCCTTCTTCAGGGAGGTTTTCCCTGGTCCAGCGAGGATGATTGGTGCAGTGCAGAAACGCCTCGGGATGCGGCATCAGACCGAAGAGTCTGCCTGTTTCACTGCAAAGTGCGGCGATGGCATGGGTTGAGCCGTTGGGGTTTGCCGGATAGTCCATTGTAATGGAACCATCCGCATCACAGTATTGAAAAGCGACCAGATTTTTCTTTTCGATTTCCTCCAGGATAGCATCGCTTTCCGGAACAAATTTGCCTTCGCCATGGCGAACAGGGTAATAGACAACGTCAATACCTTCGGTGAACACACAGGGGCTTTGCGCGTTGGCTTTGAGATACACCCAGCGGTCTTCGAAGCGGCCGGAGTCGTTATAAGTCAATGTGGTGCTCTGTTTGGTGAAATTGTTATCGAGCGCCGGAAGTAACCCCAGTTTGACCATCAACTGAAAACCGTTGCACACCCCTAGAATCAAACCTCCTGCGTTGATGAATTTGAGCAGTTCTTCGATGAGCATTTCATTGGCGCCGGAAATGGGCGCATGCAGGAACCGGTTGGCGCCGGCTTTGGCCGAACCGAGATCGTCGCCATCGAGAAATCCACCCGGTAAATTCAGAAAATTATAATCCGACAGCCGCTTTTCTCCGAAGAGTAATTCGCTGATATGGACAATATCGAATTTTTCGGCGCCGGCGAGCTTGCAGGCGTGCGCCATTTCCATTTCGCAGTTGGTGCCGTTACCGGTTAATACAATTGCTTTAACTTTGCGGGTCATTTTTTCAATCCTGCCTAAAAATTAAGCGGCTTTTGCCAGGCTTCTTTGAGTTTGCTGATTTTTTCTTTTATGATCAGTTTGCCGTGAAGACCGGTAACCTGAAAGAGTTGATCTCCAGCGACAAAGCCGATTTCATTCAGTACATTTCCGGCCATGATCTTTTCAAACCTGCTTTGATTTTTCGGATGGATGGTCACGACAAAGCGGCTGGCCGTTTCTGAAAATAAAATATAATCGTTGCGCTTCCTGCCGCGGTAGGGAACATCTTTTAAGGCGATATTTATGCCGAAGCCTCCGGCAAACGCGGTTTCAATCAATGCAATGCCCAATCCTCCATCCGAGCAATCATGACAGGAAGCGACAAGACCTGCCTGGATGGCCTTATACAAGGCGCGGTATTTTTTGATAGCTTTTTTCACATCCACTTGCGGGACTTTGTTGCCGATGGCATTGTTTTGCGCGAACCATTCTGAGCCGCCCAGTTCATCTAACGTTTCGCCGATAATGTAAACCAGATCCTGGGGACGTTTGACGTCCATGGTTACGGCCTTGCGGACATCCTTGATCTTGCCGATGACCGAATAAAGCAGCGTCGGCGGCACGGATATTTTCGTTTTGCCGATGGAATAGTCGTTTTTCATACTGTCCTTGCCGGAGATGCAGGGCACGCCATAGGCGGTGGTGTAATCGTAAATGGCCATATTCGAGCGCACCAGTTGGGCAAGCTTATACTCGCCGTCGGGTGTCTTGGCGGATTGAACCGGGTCACACCAGCAGAAGTTGTCGAGTCCCGCCAGATGATCCAGATCCGCACCGACGGCCACGGCGTTTCGCACCGCTTCGTCAATGGCGCAGGCCGTCATATGGTAAGTGTCAATATCGCTGTAACGCGGGCAGATGCCGTGAGCCACAACGACGCCTTCCATCGAATCCAAAACCGGCCGGACGATGCCCGCGTCCGAAGGACCGTCGTTTCGCACGCCAACCAAGGGTTTTACGACACTGCCGCCCTGGACTTCATGATCATACTGACGCACGACCGCTTCTTTGGAGCAGATATTCAGACGTGAAAGCATCTGAACGAAAGCTTTCCCAAAATTGGTGGGTTCGGCAAAAGTCGGCTCGGCGTTTTTCGGTGCTTTCCACTTGGCGACGAGTTTCATCTGCGGCACGCCGCCGTGCAGAAATTCCATATCCAGATACGCCACGGTTTTTTCGCCATAGCGGACATGGAATATTCCCGATCGGGTAAACTTACCCATGGCAGTAGCTTCTACATCCATCTTGCGGGCCAGTTCCATGAATTGATCTACCTTTTTCGGATCGACAGCCAGCGACATGCGTTCCTGTGCTTCCGAGACCAAAATCTCCCAGGGTTGAAGACCTGCATATTTCAGGGGCGCCAACGACAAATCGATTTCGCAACCTCCGGAATAGGTAGCCATTTCGCCAATTGACGAGGACAGACCGCCTGCGCCATTATCGGTAATTGCGCGATAGAGACCGCGATTTCGGGCGACCAGCAAGAAGTCCGTCATTTTCTTTTGTGTGATGGGATCTCCGATCTGCACGGCGGTAACCGGCGAGCCTTCATGCAGTTCTTCTGAAGAAAACGTCGCGCCGTGAATGCCGTCCTTGCCGATTCTTCCGCCGGTCATGATGATGACATCGCCGGGTTTGATTTCCTTGGTGTGTGTGGGCTTGCCGTTGAGGCGCGCGGGCATAATGCCGGCGGTTCCGCAGTAAACCAGAGGTTTTCCTAAAAACCGTTCGTCAAAAACAAGGCTTCCATTGATAGTGGGAATGCCGCTTTTGTTGCCGCCGTGTTCCACGCCTTCGCGCACGCCTTCGTAAATGCGCCTGGGATGCAGGATACGGGGCGGCAGTTTCTTTTTGTGGTAGGGCGAGGCAAAGCAGAACACATCCGTGTTGAAGATGAGTTTGGAGCCCAGACCCGTGCCGAACGGATCGCGGTTAACGCCGACGATGCCGGTGAGCGCGCCGCCGTAAGGATCGAGCGCGGAAGGCGAATTATGCGTTTCCACTTTAAAGACCAGGTTGTGGTCAGCGTTGAATTTGATAACGCCGGCGTTATCGACAAACACCGATAGACAGAAATCCTTCTTGCCTTTGGCTTTGCGGATTTTTGCCGTCGAGCCTTTGATGTAGGTTTTAAAAAGCGAATTGATCGTCTTTTTGGTCTGACCGTCGAAGTAATCGATCTTGCTGTTGAAGATTTTATGTTTGCAGTGTTCCGACCAGGTTTGCGCCAGGCATTCCAGTTCCACATCGGTTGTGTTTTCATCCAGTCCAAATTTTTTGCGGGTTTTGAGCACGCTGGGATTTTGGTAGTAGCGCTGAATCACCTGCATCTCTTCCAGATTAAGGGCCAACAATTTATCCTGGCTGATCTTCAATAGGCCCAGTGTATCAACTTTTGCCAGGTTGATTTGAGCCACGTGCGGCTCGTCTTTGCCCGTCACTTGCGGAACAAATGCGGGCAGGCCAACGTTAAAATCAAAATCACGTGCGGCGATCACTTGATGGCGTTCGATCAAATCGTTGGCTAGGAGTCCTGCGGCAATTTTTTCCGCATCGGTTTTCAATATTTTCCCGCTGATTAAGTATTGACGGGAGGTATAAACGGCTATTTTCCGCTCGCCCGTGTTTTCACCAAGTAAAAGAGTGATCGCTTCGCGGGCTGTTTTACCGACGTTGTCGGTGACGCCCGGACGAAAGCCGACTTCGATGAGCCAATCAAAATTTTTCGCCAGCGGTCGGTTAATGGAAAACGCCTGAATGACCGGATCGGAGAGGGGCCCTTCGGCAGCTTTTTGCAATTCCAGGGCGCTTAGCTCTCCGGCGATGGTATATACTTCGACAGTGGCAACTTTTTCGACCGGCATTGCCAGATTATCGATAATGCGCTTTTTGGTCTTTTCGCCCAAAGCGTCGCGAATGCCTTCTTTAAATCCAACTTCAATTCTATCCGCCATGATTTACCTTAAAATTTTCCGATATTTTTGATCTGTCTGGCGTGCATCAGATGGTGCGTTTATACCCAAAAGCTGTGAATTAATCAACTTACAAATATGTACTGAAAAATGACGTGCTCATATCGTTTGACAAAGGAGAAAATTATTTCCATCCGGGCGTGCTTGATTCAAATAAAGTGAACATTTTCAAACGGTTTCCTTCAACAACATTCTTTTGACAGGAGGAGTTCCGTTCAAAATAAAAAAACAATTGACAGGGAGGCCATGAATGTTTATATATACCCCACGGGGTATAATGATGGACGAAAATCGGAAAAAAGTTTTAAACCGCTTACGGCGAATTGAGGGGCAAATCCGCGGGCTTGAGCGGATGATTGAACAGGAAACGCCTTGTGCCGACGTGCTTACGCAGTTGTACGCTGCGACGGCGGCCATGAAGAAAACAGGAGTTTTCATCATCCAGGCCAACATGAGGCGCTGTATTAAAGAAGCTGCCGGTGATCCGGATAAAAATATTGATGATTTCCAGAATGCCCTCACTCGGTTCATTGGCATGTCCTAGAGGAGATGTTATGGAGTCGCCCAAAATTTCTAAAATCAGCCGCCGATCTTTCTTACAAATAACCGCAGGAGTCGCTGCTCTCACCGGAATGAGTCTGCCGACGACCGTGCAGGCCGGGTCGGATACATTATCGACGCTCATCGATTTGAGCCTTTGTGACGGATGCGTTGATCGGGAAACACCTGCGTGTATAAGTTCTTGCAGGGGGATTAACAAACATAAAATCCCCAAGGTTGTTGATAGCATTCCCGAGCCCTGGCCAAGAAAAACCATCGAAGACTGGTCCAAAAAGCAGGGTGTAACAAATCGGCTGACTCCTTATAATTTTATCTATGTGCATAAAGCAGAAATTGAAACGGCTGGCCGCCAACAGACAATTTTCATCCCGAGGCGTTGTATGCATTGCGACAATCCCGCATGTGCGACTATCTGTCCGTTTTCCGCCAACCACAAAAACGAAAATGGCGCGGTAGTCATCAATCCAAAGCAGTGTTTCGGCGGCGCAAAATGTAAAGACGTATGCCCTTGGGAAATTCCACAGCGGCAGTCTGGCGTCGGCATATATCTTCATGTGCTGCCAGGCTTCATGGGAAACGGCGTCATGTATAAATGCGACCTCTGTAATAACAGACTGGCTGAAGGAAAGCTGCCGGGATGTGTTGAGGCCTGTCCCCGTAAGGCCATGATCATTGGTCCTAAAAAAGCTATTGAAGCCGAAGCACAGACGCGCGCCCGGCAGATGAAAGGTTATATTTACGGCAAAAAGGAAAATGGCGGCACATCAACTCTCTATGTTTCGCCGGTGTCCTTTGAGCTGATTAACAAAACGATGACCAAAAAACCGGGGCAACCGGATATGAAACCCGATGTTAAGCGCCGAATGGTCGGCACGGATCCTCTGGGAAAAACGGTGTTGTCTGCCCCCGTTCTGGGACTGGCTGCAGCCGGAGCGCTCGGCTGGTTTTCGCGGCGTAAAAAGCAGGTAAAGACGGAGGAGAAAGACAATGACTGAAAAGATTCTTTCTGAAAAAAATCTGGTTGTCCGTCACAGCTTGCTTGAGTTGATCGAGCATTGGGCGATTGCCATTTCCGGTCTTCTTCTGCTTTTCACGGGGATATTTGAACTTCCCGTTGCTAAACGATATTACATTATTACGGTTCCGGGATTAGGCTGGTCGGCTGATTTTATTACTTCCTTGTATATTCACTACGCGGCGGCACTTGTTTTTACGGCTGTAGGAATTTTTCATTTGGCTTATCATGGTTTTCGTGGCGAGAAGGGGATGATTCCACAGACAGGTGATCTGGCTGCATCCGTCAAGGTCATGAAGAGTCTGTTTGGTTTTGGCCAGGAGCCGCCGATGCACAAATATTTGCCGGAACAGCGCTGGGCTTATGTGGGAATGGCCTTCATCATATTGATGCTGATTATCTCCGGTCTCATTAAAACCTACAAGAATATTTATGCGCCGGACATGTCTTTGGCGATTGTCCTTACGGCGACTTGGATTCACAACATATTTTTTGTCTTGTTTTTCCTGGCATTCCTGGCACACATGGCCGCGATTGCGCTTCGTCCGAACTGGCCGATGGTGCGGGGCATCTTTACCGGCAAAGTTCGCTTGGACTATGCCCGGCACCGCCATGCTCTATGGATTGCCGATATAAAAAAACGAAAAACATCTAACCATTGAAAGAAAGGAGTTGGGGTTATGAAGTGTAATGTGGGTATGACCGATAGAATAATCCGGATTATATTAAAATTCTGAATAGACATCGTTGATTCAGGAAGGTTTGATGGCCGGTAGAGACTTCAAGATATAGACAGAAACCAATTAAAAATGAGGAGGTAGTTTATTATGAGGAAAATGGTATGGTTAAAAGTAGTTGCATTGGCAGTCATGTTGTTGTTACCGTTTGCGGTCACAGCACCCGTACAGGCGGCGGCAAGAGGCATTGATCCCATTGTATCTGCGGATTGGCTTGAGAAAAACCTTAACAATCCGAATCTGGTCATTGTTGATTTACGTAAAGTTGAAGAATATAAAACAGGCCATGTTCCGGGCGCCGTCAATGTTTTTTACGGATCCTGGGCCATCAAAAAAGGTGAACTGCTCAACGAATTACCGTCTATGGATGATCTGGCAGAGGTAATTGGTGGCGCCGGTATTGGGGCAAATTCTCTGGTCGTTCTCGTGGACAAGGTTGAAAAAGTTCCCGATCAATTCGGCATGACCCGTGTAGCCTGGACATTGAAGTATGCCGGTGTCAACAACGTAGCCATCTTGAACGGCGGGCAGAACCAGTGGGTCGCAGAAAAAAGAGCATTGTCGCAGGATATGGTGATAGCCAAAATAAAGCCTTACAAAGCGGCATGGAACAAGAATCTTTTTGTGGACAAATCTACTGTTATTGCCAAACTGGGTAAAGCCACCATTATTGATAACCGCGCGCCTGCCTTCTATGAGGGAAAAGAAAAACTCGCCTTCGTACCGAAACTCGGCCGGATCAAGGGCGCAGTTAATCTCCCGGTTGGCCAGCTTTATACGGGGGAAGGTTTGTATAAAGATAAGGCGACGCTAGCCTCATTAGCGGCAAAGGCAACGGGAGCGGATCTGGATAAAGAGTATATTCTTTATTGTGACACGGGAAAAACTTGCACGTCCTGGGCCTTTATCATGACAGAGCTACTTGGATATAAGGATGTAAAGGTTTACGACGGGTCCTCCATGGAATGGCTGGCAGATCCAAATGCGCCGATGGAACCCTAACTGCATAAAAAGGTAAAGCCTCAGTATTACAGGCAGGCTGAAGCCCGGTGGTAAACCCGCCGGGCTTTTCTTTTTTCAGCAAATTAGCCGG
>JAKLES010000330.1 GCA_022711575.1 Deltaproteobacteria bacterium
GCAAAAGCCGCGGCCAGCAAAAATAAAGAAGATTGAGGCAAGTGAAAATTGGTTAAGAGCCCATTTACTCTTTTAAACGAGTAGCCGGGATAAATATACAGACAAGTTTCGCCGGATTGGGGCGCGATATATCCGTTTTTATCCGCGACGCTTTCCAACGTTCGCGTGGAGGTTGTGCCCACGGCAATGACCCGTTTGGCAGAATTGATTTTTTCAGCCGCCTCGCTGCCGATTTCAAAAAATTCTGTTGGCATGACGTGATTTTCAACCATTTCGGTTTCGATCGGCAAAAAAGTGCCAATACCGACATGCAGAGTAATCGGCGCAATCTGAACCCCTTTCGATTGTATGGCATCGAGGGTGTCTGATGAAAAATGGAGACCGGCGGTCGGTGCGGCAATCGAACCGGCGGTTTTCGCATAAATGGTCTGATAGCGCTGCCGATCATCCGTTTGATCGGGGGCAAGGCTCTTTTTTCTTTTGATGTAAGGCGGTAAAGGCGCGCGTCCAAAGCGCTCCCGGTAATTTTCAAAACCGTCCTGCGCGTTAAATGCCATCAACCATTTCTTATCCGAAAGTCTGGCTACGACCTTTGCTTCGCAGGAATGTCCAAGATCGATTGCATCATTTTCATTCAATCTTTTCCCGGGTCGTGCCAGCACTTCCCAGAGCTCCGAGTCGTCTTTTTTTTCTTTACAGGTCAAAAGCAGTATTTCAAGAATCGCGCCGGTGGATTTTTTGCCGTAAATCCTAGCCGGAATAACCCGGGAGTCGTTAATGACCAGAACGTC
>JAKLES010000331.1 GCA_022711575.1 Deltaproteobacteria bacterium
CTGTTTGACGCGATGCGTACTCAGTGGAGGGTAGGGTTCAGCGGAGCGTATGGAATGGACTACAACACGCTTCCTGTCGTTATGGAGATGCTTTCCATTGATGACAGACAGTGGGCGTTTGAAGGTTTGCGCGTGATGGAAGACGAAGCGTTGAAAGAAATGCACAAGGATAAATAATGGCTGACAATATCCCCCTGATTGTCGAGGTACAGACAAAAGGTGTTAAACAAGCCGCATCCGACCTTCAGGCACTTGAAAAAGCCGCATCGTCTGCCGAGAAATCAACCGGAGGAATGTCATCCGGAGTTAATGCCGTCAATGCTCAGTTGGCGGCAATGGGCGCAAAAGCCAAAGGTGCCGGAAACTCATTCCGCGATCTTGATCCGGCTGCAAGGTCTATTAGTAATGTTGCAAAAGCATCCGAGAAGGCATCTCAATCGCTCGGCAAGCTCGGTTCTCAATCTCCCTTTGAGAAGATAGCCAGCGGTTCATCAAAAGCCGCCACAGGCATCAAAAAGGCGGCTGATGAATTAGACAGATTCGGTAAAGAAGCCAAAGACGCCGATAAAGCCGCGTCTGGAATCGGTTCCGCGTTTTCTTCACTGTCGAAACTTGCCGGCGGATTGTTCGCCGGTTTTTCTGTTGCTCAATTCGCCGGAAAACTTGTTTCGGTTCAACGTGAATTCGACGTACTCAATTCAGCACTGATTACCATCACAGGATCATCTGCCAAGGCAGAGAATGAGTTTGAATGGATCAAATCATTTGCGGCTGAAACTC
>JAKLES010000332.1 GCA_022711575.1 Deltaproteobacteria bacterium
GCGCCTCAAAGATATCGATCATTTTCCGGTATTCCTTTTTCGCAAACTGTGCCGAGTCACCCTGTTGATGAAGTTGGTTCCGAGCAGGGTCAAGATCTATCGCCGTTCCCCACGCGTGGCGTGACCACGAACTGCCGCCCCGCATCGGACGGTAGTTGAAGCATCCACCAAACAGGTCAATTCCCAGCGCCTTGATCTTGTCCAGTCCATAGGCATCAAGGATGCCAAAGAAAATATCTTCCACGTTTGCCACTTCCAGTTTATGGCATCTGATCCTTTTAACCGTTACAGAGGTGTCCCATGCAATAGTTAGTGGAAAGGGCATATTCGCATAAGCCAGATACGTCCCCGTTTGGTTCGGCTTTCCGTATCGTTCGATCATCTCTGCGTTGGAATACTGTTTCATTTGAATATTTTCTCCAGAATGTCATGGCCATGAGTGATGATGACGTAAATAATTCCTCCTGTGATCGCCAGCAAGACGACATATTTGAAAAGGTTGTTTCGAAGATCAGAAACCCATTCCCTAAACCATGCGAACCCTTCAAGTTTAATGAGTCTCTTTTCGTGGCCGTCGCAAAACTTTTCCAGTTTATCTTTTATCTCATTGACCGTTGAACGCAGGCCATTGGTAACGATACCTTCCAGCTTTTCAGTCTTTCCGATATATTCTACCTGCCGTTCAGCAATCTTATCCACCTTATCTTCTATGCGATGGATAACTTCGTACATTTCACAACTGTGCTGTCTGCGTTCGCCATTGCTCATTTCGCT
>JAKLES010000333.1 GCA_022711575.1 Deltaproteobacteria bacterium
ATTGTTGTGGCAGCAATTTGCAGTGTCGCTTGCTTTTGGTTTGGATCGGAACCCATGATAATCAAATATGGGAAAGTCTTTTCCGCATGGCAATTTCTGCTAAGTCCTAACCGTAACAACTATATCGCCGGCTCTCAATTGTGGTTCCGTTTCGCAGTGGCCTTCAGTGCCTACATTGCTCTTGTTGCAATGTTGCATTATCCATTCTGGAAACACTGCATGTCCGAGGTCGCGCAACGGCGATATCGCGGGCACCAGGACAAAAGGGCATGAGCATCATGCCTCGTCTTGCGAACACTTCCAGTAAGTCAACTTTGGAATTTTTTCTATGGAATCAAGTCAATCCAATCTAGTACTCGGAAAACCGCGATTTCTTGACGCAGATCTCCAGCAACTTGCGGCAGCAGAAGGAGTGGTGGCGGCATGGAGAAAAGGTTTCGAGCGTCATAAGACCAATGCCCCCAATTCGGTTGCCGGCGATTTCGCTGTGGCAGTGCAAACAGCTGATGATGGCGTGTTCATGGCAGTCGACAGATTTGCAACGCGCACCCTGTGCTATCGGAACGTTGGAGGCCGGCTTTTATTTGCCGAACGGGCTGATCAATTGGCCGATAGTTCCACGGAAATCGATAACCAAGCCATCTTCGATTATTTTTATTTTCACGCGATTCCTTCGCCGCGAACAATCTTCAAAGGGGTCTTTCGTGTTCCTCCCGGCCATTATGTCCTGTATAAACAAGGGCAGCTTACTGTGGCGCCCTATT
>JAKLES010000334.1 GCA_022711575.1 Deltaproteobacteria bacterium
TTTCTGACCCTTACATACGACATTGATCCGAGATACTTTGTTCCGGCTGAAGTTATCCCGCTCATTTGCAAAACTTTCGATGATAAGTCTGGAAAGGAATTAGTACCAATGGCTGTGTTTGCGCCAGCTTCAGTGTCAACACCATTGATAAAAATGTAAACATTAGTACCGCTTCGAGAAAACAAGAGGTGGCTCCATACTTCTGAAGTAGGCATGGTAGTTGTTCGATAATGAGCAATAGTTGAACCATTTAAGACTAATATTTGAAGACCAGAAGTAATGATACCGACATACCATTGAATACTTGAGGTATTGTATTGCCCTAAATATATTTGATCGTTTTGTGAAGAAGGTCTAATCCAAAAATCAATGGCAAAATCACCAGTCCCAAAATACCAATCAGCACTTGCTGGAACAGTTGCGTAATCTCCTGAATCGCACAATAAAGATGAAGTCCCTATTTTTTGATACTCTGTGTCTATTTGCGCCCCACCGTATAAGGTTACAGTCTGCCCAGTTAAAGCGGTTTGAGGGTTTGTATCCCCATCCGTACCGTTAAAAGGAATAAGTAATTTCGTGTAGGAGTCAATGACGTAGGACATTTAAACCTCCTGAACCGCAGCGACACATTCCCATTTTGAAGTTACCGTGTTATAAATGAAACCCACTGTCAGAAGTTTGTTTGCCACTGTGGTTGTCGGTAATGTCGCACCTTTGGCCGCAAAGCTCGCTCCCCATGTAATTGCCC
>JAKLES010000335.1 GCA_022711575.1 Deltaproteobacteria bacterium
GGTACTGTTGAATCTATGGGTGGTGCAATAATGGTGGTGCAGGTATGGTGCTCGCGGCTCGTGCAACTCGTGAGTAGTGTTACTGCGAAGCTTAGACGATTATTTAAATGTTTAATATGTAATCTATGTCACTCTTCAGACCGTGATGGATTGCTTTCCCTCCGCGCACCAAAAGCTTTTATCTTAGAACCCTTCGTTGATATATTTTGTATATCAAAGGAAGAGGAGGCAAAGATTCCGATGGCAAATGAGAGACTGGAAGGGCTAAAGGCATTTGTCCAATTCTTGGAAAACCACTGCGGTTTCACATTTAATGTGAATAGGTTTAACCATCGGATTATGCTTCAGAAGTATGTATTTATAGCCAAATCTCTGGGGTGGCCGAATGATTATGCATATAATCTCTATATCAGAGGTCCATATTCCCCCGATCTAGCGAAGGACTATTATAATCTTGATGGATGCCCGACAGTAGATGAGGATAAAACACCCATTAGATCCCTCGATAAAGAGCGATTTGCCCGTGCCATCAGCGGAAAGAATGTTGAGTGGCTAGAAGTAGGGACTACAATGCTCTCTGTCTATCATAACAACAAAGAGCGGATAGATGAAGACAAGATTGCACAATTCCTATTGGATCGGACAAAATCAATAAAAAGCGATTACGATGAAGGTGGTTTCATTGAGCGGGTGCTTCATGATCTTGTTCAATGTAAATTGATAAGAGCAAATTAATATTGACAT
>JAKLES010000336.1 GCA_022711575.1 Deltaproteobacteria bacterium
CCTGAGCAGTGTCAGCACCGGTGTCAGCAGCTTGTCGACCGGCCTGAGCAGCGTGAGTACGGGTGTGTCGTCCCTGAGCACGGGCGTCTCGTCGCTGAGCACAGGGCTGAGCACGACCAACAGCAACCTAACCAGCCTGTCGACCTCGACCTCGACGGGTGTCAGCAGTCTCTCGACTGGCCTGGGCAGCGTCAGCACCGGTGTCAGCAGCTTGTCGACCGGCCTGAGCAGCGTGAGTACGGGTGTGTCGTCCCTGAGCACGGGCGTCTCCTCGCTGAGCACAGGGCTGAGCACGACGAACAGCAACGTGACCAGTCTGTCGACCTCGACCTCGACGGGTGTCAGCAGTCTCTCGACTGGCCTGGGCAGCGTCAGCACCGGTGTCAGCAGTCTCTCCACAGGTGTGTCGTCCCTGAGCACGGGCGTCTCCTCGCTGAGCACAGGGCTGAGCACGACCAACAGCAACGTAACCAGTCTGTCGACCTCGACCTCGACGGGTGTCAGCAGTCTCTCGACTGGCCTGAGCAGCGTCAGCACCGGTGTCAGCAGCTTGTCGACCGGCCTGAGCAGCGTGAGTACAGGTGTGTCGTCCCTGAGCACGGGCGTCTCCTCGCTGAGCACAGGGCTGAGCACGACCAACAGCAACGTGACCAGCCTGTCGACCTCGACCTCGACGGGTGTCAGCAGTCTCTCGACTGGCCTGGGCAGCGTCAGCACCGGTGTCAGCAGTCTCTCCACAG
>JAKLES010000337.1 GCA_022711575.1 Deltaproteobacteria bacterium
TGGATATTGCGTATAATAAACGAAGAATCCGCTTAAAGCCGCAGCAGGGGGTGATAGTTGGAAACAGAGCTGAGCCAATATATATTTTCACGTCAGGAAAAGTTAATCTTGGACTTGGTGTCACCTATTGCCGGTGAATCCCTTTTAGCTGTGGGGTGTGAAACTGGAAACTATTTGCGGATGTTCCAGAATAAAAATTGTGCCCTAACAGGAATTGATTCGTCGGACGCAGCTCTGACATCAGCCCGGAATAAACTTGGTCATCGATGCGACTTGGTTCAGGGAAATCCCGCAAATCTTCCTTTTTCCGATAATGAATTTGATGTCGTCAGTTTAGTTCATGGCCCGCAGATATTGGGTGATCCTGGAAAAGTCATGGCGGAGGCCGTCCGGGTTAGTCGCAGTCGTGTTTTCGTTGGTTTTTTCAATAAGCATTCTTTTGTAGGAACAAAGCAGTCTGTGCGGAAGCTTTTTTGTTTTCCTGTCGCCTCCGCCATGCGTTTCTTTACCGTCAACGAAATGAAATCTATTATCAACAAAACAATGTTGCAACCTTCTATCACATGGGGGTCTGTAATTTATCTCCCGAGTCCGGTTTACACATTTTTTTCAGAGTTGGAAGAACTTTTTCCCATGAAAAATAACCCACTGGGAGCTTTTATCGGCATGGTATTTCCAGTCAAATATACCTATCGAACCGTACAAAATCCCATCCGGAATTCATTTGATCT
>JAKLES010000338.1 GCA_022711575.1 Deltaproteobacteria bacterium
TATGCGGTTGCCGCAGAAAACATTGAAGCCGGAATGTTTCCACGCGGACAGCATCTTGACCATCTCTTCGGTGATCTTCCCCTTTTTCAGAAGCATCTTGAAAACCTTGTGACTGAAGATGGCTTCGAGCTTTTTGAGTTCCAGTGGCGGGGCGACGCGAAACATACCTCTATTTCCGTAGAAACAGCCGTCCGTCAAAAGAATATGGCAGTGGGGATTGAATCCGAGAAAGTCGCCGAAGGTCTGTACGGCAATGACCGCGCCAGGGAGGGGTGCCTTTTCCGGTATGGCCTGTTGCATAAAAACTTTCAGGGATTCCCAGGCCGAGCGGCTGAGAGCCGCAAGGATTTTTCGATCATATAGAAAGTGACGACGGAGAATCTTCGGAATACTGAACACGAAATGCCGGTGGGGTATCTTCTTGAGAACATCCATGCATAGCCACTCCCCAAATTCCACGACGCGCTTCTGGTGGCAGGAAGGGCAAAAGTGGCGGCGCTTGCAGGAGAAAGCCAAAGGGTATTCATGACCGCAATCCTTGCATCTCACACGGGCAAAGCCCTGATGCAGATCGCCGCAATCAAGATAACGACAGATCACCTTTTCGATATACGGCCGCCAAAATCCGTACTGTCTGGAAAAACGATCATCATAAACATGCACAAAGGTTTCAAAATAATCCTCGACGCAGTGATAATAGTCCGAATCCCGTGGCCGCCGGGTAT
>JAKLES010000339.1 GCA_022711575.1 Deltaproteobacteria bacterium
GCAGGAAAATGGCATAGCGCAGGCGGTCGACCGCAACACCCAGCGCCTGCGCTTGCATCAGGCCGCGGGCCAGCAGGTTGAGCTCGCGCGCGAAGGGCATCGCCAGCAGCAGCGCGATGGCCAACGCTACCAGCGGCGGCCAGGCGCTGGCGACCTGGCCGAGGTCGCCGCTCAGCCAGAACAGCATGCCGCGCAGCCGGTCTTCCGGGGCGATCGCCAGCATCAGGGAGATCAGCGCGCCGCAACCGGCGGCGACGATGACGCCGGTCAGCAACAGGCGCGTCTGCGTCCAGCTGCCGTCGCCGTGCGCCAGTCCGAAAACGAGGAACATGGCACCGAGGGCGCCGGCGAAGGCCAGCCCGTCGATGCCGAGGATCGGCAGGCCGACCATGATGGCGAAAAGCGCACCGACGCCAGCACCGCCGGAAATACCGAGAATGTAAGGGTCGGCCAGCGGGTTGCGCAGCAGCACCTGCATCAGTGCGCCGGCCAGCGCCAGCAGGCCGCCGCAGGCGAAGCCGGCCAAGGCGCGCGGCAGGCGCAGTTGGCGGACGATGTCGGCGCCCGGGGCGTCCTGCCCGAGCAAGGCGGCGAGAATATCGGTCGTCGCGACCGGAATGCTGCCGGCCGCCAGCGCCGCCCAGAAACTCGCCAGTGCCAGCAGCATGAGGCTGGCGAGAATCAGGAAGGCGCGGCGGTGGTTGGGCATCAGCGGAAGTTGTA